>CALAEG010000388.1 GCA_937890965.1 uncultured Caulobacteraceae bacterium
ACCGCGTCGCCGAGATGCAGCTGACCATCATCTGGGAAGAGATCCTGAAGCGCTTCCCGCGGATCGAGTTGGTGGACGAGCCGGTGCGCGGTTACTCGTCCTTTGTCCACGGCTACGAGAGCATGCGCGTCGTCATCCCGGCCCGGGCCTGACAGCCGGCTGGCTTAAGGGTGTCGGCATGAGTGACATCGCGACCGTGAGCCGCGCGCGGTCCGCGCCCCGCAAGCGCAACGCCGAGGCGACCCGCGCGGCGATTCTCGAGGCGGCCAAGACCCAGTTCGGGCGCTCGGGATACGACTTGACCTCTCTCCGCGACATCGCCGCCGAGGCCGGCGCCGACGTCGCGCTGATCAAACGCTACTTCGGCGGCAAGGAGGCGCTGTTCACCGAGGCGCTGAAGGCGTCGTTCCGGCCCAGCTTCCTGCAGGGCCAGGACCGCAAGGCCTTCTCGCGCGAGATCGCGACGATGATGGCCGGCCCCGCCCGCGCCGACGAAGCCCGCAGCCACACCTTCCAGTTCCTGCTCCGCGCGGCGACCTCGCCGACCACAGCGCCGCTGTTGAACGTCGCCATACAGGAGCGCTTTCTCGGACCGATCCGCGACTGGCTCGGCGGGGAAGACGCCCCTGCCCGTGCGCGGGTGCTGGCGGCGATCTACATCGGCTTCCTGGTCGAGCGCCTGATCCGCGACGAGCCCCTGGAGGGTCCTGAACGCGAGGCGTTCATCGACCGCGCCGCCTCGGTGCTGGAAGCGACCGTTCGACCGTGAGCCCGTCGACCGGCGAAATCGACCTGACCCCAGGCGTGACCGCCGACGTGGCCCTCACGCCGCAGACCACCGGGACCTACGAGATGCACTGCAGCCACTCCCTCCACGCCATGCTGGGCATGACGGGCCACATCGTCGTGCGCTGACCGGAGGCGCGCTTCTGGGCAGTTGCGGCGAAGGTCCGCCTTTCGACCGGCCGCCAGGGTCTGCTTTCTAACGGACATTTGCCGACAGAGAGTCCTCCGAAGAATTAGCTCGCAAATCGCGCAAATCTTGACCACGGTGCGCTTCCGCCTGGATGCGTAAGCCGAGGCGCGGGGCGGCGGATGACATCGCGAAGCATCGGTATAGCGCGTGTTTTCGGCCGTACTTGGCCTGGCTTCATCGTCATGTGCGTCGGCATGTTCATGGCGATTCTGGACGTGCAGGTGGTGGCGACATCCATCCCCGCGATCCAGAAGGCTCTCACGGTTCAACCTGACCAGATCAGCTGGATACAGACCGCCTATCTGGTTGCAGAAGTAATCGCGATCCCGCTGACAGGCTTTTTGACGCGTCTGCTGTCCATGCGTTGGCTGTTCGTGGTCGCCATCTCGACCTTCACCGTTGCATCGCTCGGCTGCGCTGCAAGCCCCAGCTTCGGCGCCTTGATCGCTTGGCGGGTCTTGCAGGGATTCTCTGGCGGGACGCTGATCCCGGCGGTGTTCTCGGCGGTGTTTCTGTTGTTTCCGCTTCGGCAACAGGGGGTCGCGACGACGATCGCCGGCGTCCTGGCGGTTCTCGCGCCGACGGTCGGACCTATTGTCGGCGGGTGGATTACCGAGACCTACACCTGGCACTGGCTCTTTCTTATCAACGTCGCTCCCGGCGTGCTGGCGTCGATCGGAGCTGTCGTACTGCTGCCGGCCGAGCCGGCGGATTTCAGGCAGGCCAGCCGGCTAGACGTCATCTCGCTGGCCTTGATGGCCATTGCTTTGGCGGCCCTTGAGATCGCCCTGAAGGAGGCTCCCGAACGCGGATGGCGTTCGGCCTTGGTGGTGGGGCTGCTCGCGCTTTGTCTTGCGTCTGGAGCGACTTTCGTCCGCCGAACGGCCAGAGCGGCGAATCCGGTCGTGGAACTGCGCACCTTGGCGAGCCGCAATTTCGCTATCGGTTGTTTTCTGAGCTTCGTCCTGGGGATCGGCCTGTTCGGAACGGTTTATCTGATGCCGGTGTTCCTGGCCTCCGTCCGTGGACATGGTGCGCTGGAGATCGGCGAGATCATGCTTGTGACCGGCTTCACGCAGCTGGCGGCCGCCCCTATAGCCGTGGCGCTCGAGCGCCGGCTCGATGCGCGCCTGCTCACGGGCGCCGGGTTTCTGGTGTTCGCGATCGGACTCGGACTCAGCGCCTTGCAGACCAAAGAGACCGATTTCCAACAGATGTTCTGGCCGCAAATCCTGCGGGGTTCGGCAGTCATGTTCTGTTTGCTGCCGCCGACCCGATTGGCCCTGGGTCACCTAGCGTCAGACCAGGTGCCGGACGCCAGCGGCCTCTTCAACCTGATGCGCAACCTGGGTGGTGCGATCGGCATCGCGCTGATTGATACGGTCGTCTACGGGCGGGCGCCGGTGCTTGGGCGTGCAATCGCTACCCGCCTGCAGGAGGGTGACGTCGCGACGGCGAAGGCCGTCGGAATCCCGGCTTCGGCCTTCGTCTCCCCTACGTCCATGCCGACTGCCGACGAGATGGCCTCGCTCGCGCGAATGGTCCATCGCTTGGCATTGGTTCAAGCGATCAATGAGGCTTGGCTGATGATGGCTGTCCTGACAGTTGCAGCCCTGCTCTGTTTGCCCTTCGTCCGAGGGCGATCCGTCTCCGAGCCAATATTGGAGCGGTCTGGCGATCCGACGGTCCATCCGCGCGGTATCGGCAACGGTGCGACAGCGGCCCATGCTGCTAGCCTCTTGGGGGAGGCGAGCTCCCCCTAGTGTGGGCTGCGGGGAGAGCAGACCGGGTCGGGCGCGGCCGAATACGGCGCTGCGCCGGGCTGGTTGCATTGCCGCGCAGCTACCGGTGGCCGACTTGTTGAACCCATCCGGGTGCGGTGCGCAGGCGGATCGGACTCGCCGGGCGCAAGCCCGCCCGGGCTTGCCAATCCGCCATTTCGGCGACTGTCCAAGTGTGAACATTGGGCCGGCTCTGGAGAGCGAAATAGAGACCCAGCAGCGTCCCAGCCTGGCCGCGCTGCTCGGGTCGGACCGGGCGTACAAGCTCTTGAATGACGAAGACGCCTCGAGGGCGCAGGGCGCGCGCCACCCTTATCGCCAAGGCTTGGTTCTCCCGACCATCGAGATGATGGGCGAGGTTCGACATGAAAATCAGGTCATACCGCTCCGTCCCCAATTCGAAATCGAGCACATCTCCGGCGATGTGGACGACTCTGTCTCCCATGCTCTCCGCGGCGAGCAGGGGAGCGGCCCACTCAATCGCGTCGGGCAGGTCCAACACCTGCGCGCGCAGGTTGGGACGCCTTCGACAGATCTCGGCGGCGAAATGTCCGTGCGAGCCGCCCAGATCGAGCATCAGCTTGGCGCCTTTCGGCGTCGGCGTCCGTCTTCCGACCTCAGGCCCTCCGATCCCCGCGAGGGCCCGCATGGCGCGATGATAGAGGTTGCGATCGTCGTCGGACATGGTGGCATGGAAGTCGATCGGCTGTCCGGTGCGGACGAACGCCTCGAGTTGCGCGAGCCAGTCCCATTCGACGGTCTGAAGAAGGATCATGTCGCGGATCGAGGTTGGGCTTTGGTGCAGAAGCCACTTGCGGCTTTGCTGGGTAAGGTCGTATCGGCCCTTGCTGATCGCCAAATGGCCGCACGCCGCGAGCGCATCGAGAAGCAGCGCCGCGGCGGCCGGATCCACGCCGCAGCGCGCGGCGATTTCAGCCGGTGTCAGCGCCCCTTCCCGAAGGCATTCGAACAAGCCGAGTTTTACGCCCACGGCAATTGAGCGGGCGAGCACCGCTGCGATCTGGGTTTCGAGCAGCGCGCGGGGAACAAGACCAAACCAAAGGCCGACACGTTCGACGATGCTTTCGGGAAGTACGCCGAGCTTCATCTGAGACGCCGCGTGTTCTGCGCGGCCAGGACGAACTCGCCCAGCCTCTGCGCCGCGACCAGGACCAGGATCCACAGCACCGGACTGCGCAGCACGTTCATGTCCTAGTCGGCCCTGCGCGCGGGCTCGCCTGTCCAGCTCTCCAGGCGCGGATCCATCACCCGGCGCCACAACGGCGGAACGAGACTTAGAAGGATCGCTTCGGCGTAGCCGGCCGGCAGCTGCGGCGCGTCGGGCAGCGCCCGCAGGCGCTGATAGGCTTGGCTCGGCCGGCGGTGATGGTCGCTGTGACGGCCCATGTTGAACAGCGCCCAGTTGTTCATCCGGCGCGCCGAGTTCCACGAGTGTCGGGCGTCCATCCGCTCGTAGACGCCGCGGGCGTCACGCCGGCGCGTGAGGCCATAGTGGGCGATGTAGTTGAAAAGCTCGAGCAGAAGGATCGCAACGACCGCCTCGCCGATCCAGAACGTGAGCGCTCGCCAGCCGAGCAGCGCCACGCCGGCGAGGATCGCGAGCTCGACGACAAGGTAGAGTAGCAACCGGTTGCCGGGCCCAAGCACCGGCCGGCCCCGCCGACTCAGGCGCTTGGCCTCGAACGCCCAGGCCTCGCGGACTTGGCCGCCCACCGAGCGGAGAACAAATCGATAGACGCTCTCACCCCGCCGGGCGGACGCTGGATCCTCCAAGGTCGCCCCGCGCACGTGATGGCCGTGGATGTGAGCAATGCGGAAGTGCATGTATCCCAGGCAGGCGAAGAGCATCATGCCCAGGCCGCGCTCGCCTCTGATCGGGCTGTGGACCATCTCGTGCGCGGCGACGATGCCGAAGATGCCGACCGTCGTGCCGACCGAAACGGTCAGGCCGACGGCGGCGAGCGGGCTCACGCTGGGGCTGGAAATCACCAAGGCCGCCCAGAAGATCACGCCGATCTGGGCTGCGATGTAGAGCCAGGGCAGGGCGCGGCGGCGCAGCCAGCCCGCCTCCGACGCCTCGCCGGCCTCCAGGCCGAGCGCCCAGCCGAAACCGGTGAGCACGACGGGCGTCATAACGGGCGTCAGCCAGGCCCAGCCGCCGCCCAGCAGAAAGCCCAGTGGCGCCGAGGCAAGAAAGAGAAAGGGAACGCCAAACCTGAACACCTGCATCGTGCCGCGCGCATCCGCCCTTGCAACCCGAACTGCCGATTATCTGTGGCGCCCCGAGGGCTGCGCTGTCCATCCCATGCCAGCCTGACCGAACACCGCACTCCCCTGCCGGTCTATCATTGAGTAGCTGTCGCGTCGCAGTTCAGTCTTTGCTCACGAGAGGCGTCATCTCTGTCAGGTCCTGCTGGCCGCGGTGATATGCGGCGGAGTCAGAAACAGCGAGAAGCTCATCGGCTTCGGCGGGTTAAATCGCCGGTCGTGGGTCAGGACGACGGCCGAACGCCGGGTCTGCGGTGTAGAAAAGGCCTGGGCCTCACGAAGGCAATCGTTGTCGCTGGACAGGCAGGCGACGAGCAGACCGTTTTGAGCGAGCCGCGCCTTGGTGATCCATGGCGCGTGTTGCGGGTCGAAGTCGATAAACGCGGACGGCCGGTCGGCGCTGTAGAAGGCGATCGCTTCATCGAAGGGAAAGGTGCCGGCGACGATCGGAACCGGTGCGCCGAAGGCCTGCCGCCACTGCCGCGTGGCTTCGAGCGCCAATTCCCTGCGGGGGTCGGTTCGATTTGGCGCTTTGGGACTGACCAAGCCAAGTTGGATTGCCGGGGATACGGCCAAGGCCAAGACGGTGATGGCGACGACGGCGACGACGGACAGCCGCTTGATGCGGTTCATATCGCCGCCCACCATCTCGAGGACCACAAGCGGCGCGAGCGGGAACGCCGCCTCGGTCCAGTTGGTCGCCAGCTTGGCCTGGAACGCCAGGCCCGCGAGCAGGGTCAGGAGGAGCGGAAAGGCCAGCAACGCGACGATGAACCGGAACCTGGGCTCGCTGGCCTTTTCACGCAGGTTTTCCCGCAGCGCCCGAGGCGTCATGCGCGCGCCGAACACAGCGATGAGCCCCACGATCGCGAGACTGGCCAGCCACTCGAACGGCATGCTGGCGACGTTGCCAAGGGTGAAGGCGAAGCTCCGGCCTGCCTCGGCGCGGAAATAGGCGATGGTCGGAAAGTCGTTTTGGATCAGCCACCACAGATGCGGCGCGAACAGCACCGATGCGATGACGGCGGCGATCCAGGGCGAGGCCGATCGCAGCCATGCCCAGCCGCGCGGATGAAAGGGCAGGCTCAGGATACAACCCCCGGCAAGCACTACGGCGAAATACTTGGAGAGCGCCGCAACGCCGACCAGAACCCCGAACATCACCGCATCGGACAATCGTTCGCGGTCCAACGAACGCACGAAGAAGAACAAGGTCCAGGGCCAGATGGAGTAGAAGATGCTGTTGGCGTTAAAAACCATCGCCATCAGCGTGTAGAAGGGGGTGGCGAGCAGCAGGACGGTGGCGGCCACGCGCTTGTCGCCGGTCGCGAAGCAACCGACCAGCCGCCAGGCGCCGGCCAGCCCGATCGTCGTATTGGTCACGCAAAGCAGGTAGGCCGCCCAATTGGCTCTCGGGAACACCGAGAACCAGAGTCCCGCCACCCAGGCCCAGAATGGCGGATGCTTGAAGTAGCCGAGCTGAAAGCTCTGCCCCCAGACATAGGCCTCGACCGTGTCGTGGTGGAGAGCGGCGGTTGCGTCGCTGATCGTCGCCACGGCCGTCCAGGCCGCCATGAAACCGCCTATCAACGCCAGTAGTCCGAGGCCGCGCAGCCAGGCGGGGATCGCCGGCGCCGGATAGGGATCTGGACGCCGCGCGTGCGTTTCACCCGCGTCGATGGAGGTCATTGCGTTTTCCTCCGGTTGGGGTCAAATTTTGACGACATTGTTGATGGTGTTCAGTATCGTGGCGTTCGCTAACAAGTCAATCTGTGTAAGAATCGCAAGAGCAATGGTATAATATCTATGTGCTACGCTGATGCATTCATGGTCCAGACGTGACACCCGCCGGGTCGAAGCGCGGTCAGAGGCTCACTCTCGTTGTGCCGTTTTTCAACGAGGCCAAGGTACTGCCCGACCTTCTGACGGCCATCCAGGGGCTGGCAAAAGCCTTGATGCCGCGCGCCATCGAGGTCGAGTTGCTTCTGGTCGATGACGGCAGCACCGACAACGGGCGCGGTGTGCTGTCAGATTGGTTGAATTCGGCGACACCGGCCTATGAGATTCGTCTGCTCCGGCTCAGCCGCAACTTCGGAAAAGAGGTTGCGCTCTCGGCCGGCGTGGACGCCGCGGACGGCGATGCCCTCGTACTAATGGACGCGGACCTGCAACATCCCGTCGAACTGGTCGAGGACTTCGTCAGCGGCTGGATCGACGAGGGATACGATGTCGTTTTCGGCTATCGCCTGCGACACGCGTCGGAAAGCGTCGGCAAACGCCTGTTCCGCTCCGCTTTCTACATGGTGGTGAACCGGGCCTCGGACGCCGCCGTCGAGCCGCACGCGGGAGATTTCCGCCTAATGAGCCGGCGCGCCTACACCGCCTTGCGACAGTTTCCCGAGCGGGAGCGCTTGATGAAGGGGCTTTACGGTCTCATTGGCTTCCGCACCAAGGGCGTCGCATACGAACCGCGGGCGCGCACGGCCGGGACCAGCAAATATTCGCCCCTGAAACTCTGGGCGGCCGGCCTCGACGGCATAACCTCCTTCTCGGTGCTGCCGCTGCGGCTGACCACCTTCATGGGCGTGGCCCTTGCCCTGCTCGCCTTCGCCTACGGCGTCGGGACCATCGTCGAGAAGCTGGTCTTCGGGATCCATGTCCCCGGCTATCCAACCCTCATCGTCATCATCTCCACCGTAGGCGCCGGCCAGCTGATCGGCATGGGCATCGTCGGCGAATACGTCGGCAAGATCCTGGTCGAGGTTAAGCGACGCCCGCTCTACATCGTGGAGTCGGACGAACAGCTTCAGGGGGTGACCGGCGTGGTGGAAAAGCTCACCAAACGCACGTGATCCCGGCGCCCGCCATTGTCGTCTGTGCCGACGATTTCGGAATGTCCGAAGGGGTCAGCGGCGTGATCGCCGATCTGCTCGAGCGCGGGGCGCTGAGCGCAACGACATGCCTGGTCAACGCGCCGGCGTGGCCGCACACCTTTGAGCGCCTGCGGGGAATCGCGGACGGTGAGCGCGACATCGCCGTCGGGCTTCACCTCGACCTGCCCGGCCCCTGGACCGGCGCCGCTACGGCGCTTGTCGCGTTCCGCGCCCAGTGGCGGCGTTTCGAGCAGGATTTTGGCCGGCCGCCGGATTTTGTCGACGGGCATAGGCACGTGCATCTCTTCCCTGGCCCGAGACGCGCCCTCTTCCAACTGGTCGGCGAGATGGACGCGCGATGCTGGCTGCGCCAATGCCGGACCAGCAGCACGCGCATGAGCGTCAAGCGCCTGGTGCTCGACGGCCTCAGCCTGGGCTTCCGACGCCAGGCCGAGCGCGAGAAGCGCCCCACAAACCCCGGCTTCGGCGGCCTGCGCCGCTTCGACCCTGCCGAAGACATCGCCGCCGCTTGGCGCCGCGACCTGGCGGCCATGCGTCGAGGCGGCGTGCTGATGACGCACCCCGGGCCGATCGACACCATCGACGCTATCTCGGCATCCCGCGCGCAGGAAGCCAGATAGCGTCGATGGTGTCGAGATCGGAAGAGCACACGTCTGAACTC
>CALAEG010000389.1 GCA_937890965.1 uncultured Caulobacteraceae bacterium
TCGGCTGGCAGGGCAAGCACACCAATCTGGTCTCGCGTGCGTTCGGCTCGTGGCTCTTCCTGGGCGTGGTGCTGACCGACCGGGTGCTTATCCCCGATGCGGCCGAGACCGACCACTGCGGCCAGTGCCGCGCCTGCCTGGACATCTGCCCGACGGCCGCATTTCCGGCACCCTACCAGCTCGACGCCCGGCGCTGCATCTCCTACCTGACCATCGAGCACGCCGGGCCGATCCCGGAGGAATTCCGCGCCGCGCTCGGCAACCGCATCTATGGCTGCGACGACTGCCTGGCCGTCTGTCCCTGGAACAAGTTCGCGCAAGCCTCGCATGAGGCGAAGCTCGTGGCGCGCGAGGCCCTGGTGAGCCCGGCGCTGGCCGAGCTGGCGGCGCTCGACGACGCCGCCTTCCGCGACCTCTTTTCGAAGAGCCCGATCAAGCGGATCGGCCGCGACCGCTTCGTGCGCAACGTGCTCTACGCCATCGGCAATTCCGGCGACCCGATCCTGGCCGACGTAGCGCAAGCCAAGCTGGCCGACGCCTCGGACGTGGTGCGCGACGCCGCCGCCTGGGCGCTGGCTCGCCTCAGAGCGGGTTGAGGAACAGTGCGAAGCGGTTTTCCGCCCGCAACCCGCTCCAATTCTTAGGTATCGATCACGTTCATGATTTTGGATTGATTCAATCCAAAATCATCGTGATCTAAGGCGCTTCGACCAGGGCCTCCAGAAACCGCGCCATGAAGGCCGCGCCGCGTTCCATCTGAGCGATCTCGACATATTCGTCCGGCTGGTGCGCCTGGTCGATCGAGCCGGGGCCGCAGATCACCACCGAATAGCCGGCCTGCTGGAACTGGCCCGCCTCCGCCGCATAGGAGACCGCCCTGGCTGGCCCGTTGTCGCCGGCCAGGCGGCGCGCGAAGGCCTCCGCCGCGCCGCTCGGTTCGGGTGCCAGGGCCGGCACGTTTGAGCGCTGCTCGACCGTCACGCCGGCGTCAGGGAAGCGCGCCTTCAGCTCGGCGTCTAACGCCTGCGCCTGGGCGAAGAAGTCCGCCAGGATCGCTCTGGGCTCCAGGCCCGGCGGCGTGCGCAGGTCGAAACCGAAGACGCACTTGCGCGCCAATATGTTCAGCGCCGTGCCGCCATTGATGACGCCCACGGTCAGGCTGGCGCCCTTGGGCAGGAAGGGCGAGGCGGCGTCGGCCTGCCGCGCCAAGCGCTCGGAGAGTTCGACCAGGGACCCCATCAGCCGGATCGCCGCCATATTGGCCGAGGCGCCCAGATGGGTGAGGCTGGAATGCGCCTCATGGCCGAGCACCGTCACCTTGAACGAGGCGATGCCCTTGTGGCCCGAGACCGCCTCCATATTGGTCGGTTCGCCGACGATGATGGCGGCGGGGCGGGGCAGGCTGGCGGTGATCTCCCTGATCAGGGCCGGCGCGCCCAGGCAGCCGATCTCCTCGTCATAGGAAAAGGCCAGGTGCACCGGCCGCATCAGCCGCGCGGCGGCGAAGTCCGGGGTCGCCGCCAGGGCCAGGGCCAGAAACCCTTTCATGTCGCAGGTCCCGCGCCCATAGAGCCGGTCCTCGCGGCGCTGCAGGGTGAAGGGGTCCGAGGTCCAGGCCTGACCGTCCACCGGCACCACGTCGGTGTGGCCGGAGAGGACGACGCCGCCCTCGGCCTCAGGCCCGATCGAGGCCAGCAGGTTGGCCTTGGAGCCGTCGGCGTTGGACACCCGCCGCGACGCCACGCCCAGGTCGCCGAGCAGCGATTCGACATGAGCGATGAGGTCGAGATTGGAATCGCGCGAGGTGGTGTCGAAGGCGATCAACCGGCCGAGTTCGTCGACGGCGCGGGTCGCGAGGTCCTGGGGATCGATCATCCCGACAGACTAACCTCCGCCCACGCTCATCCCAAGCGGGTCTAGAGACGGTCGGCGGGTTGAAGTTCGGCCGCGAACACCTCGTCGCTGATGGTTTTGCGGCCGACCAGCAGGCTGCAGCCGACATGCTCGCTGACATAACCGCCGCTGGCGCCGGACCACCAGCGCTGCATCAGGCTTTGCGGCCGATGGCCAAGGACGACGAGATCCGCGCCGATCTCCTTGGCGAACAGGCCGATCTGTGGGGCCGGCTCGCCGACCACCAGCCTGGCCACCGGATCCAGGCCGAGCTGCTTGAGCACGGCCACGCCACGCGCCAGCAAGTCCTTGTAGCTGCTCACCTGCTGATTGACGGCGCCGGGATAGACGCCCTCGGCCATCTGCAGGCCGCTCGAGGCGGGGAGCACCGACAGCAGGAAGACCTGGGCCCCGCATCGTTTCGCAAGCAGGGCGCCCTCGCGAAGGGCGATCAGGCCCTCGCGCGACCCGTCATAAGCAAGCAGAATCCGCGTGTACATGCTGACCGCCCTTGTCCACCGGCTCGATTATCAGCGCGCCGGCGTTTGAGACGTCAAGTCAAGCCCTAGAGCGGGTTGAGGAAAAGTGCGAAGCGGTTTTCCGCCCGCAACCCGCTCTAACTCTTTAGGGATCGATCACGTTCATGACTTTGGATTGTTTCAATCCAAAATCATCGTGATCTAGGCTCAGGACTCATTGATCAGAGCCAGAAGATGACGGTTGCGGCGATGCAGA
>CALAEG010000390.1 GCA_937890965.1 uncultured Caulobacteraceae bacterium
CGCCGCCCGCCGGGCGTCGCCTGTTCGATGCGCGTCAGTCGATCGCGGTGAATGATGGGCAGCCGATCGCGGCGGCCGATCAGGGTCAGGCGCGCGCCGCTGTCGATCAGGGTCTTGGTCTCCGAGCGCAGATAGTCGCTCAGCAGCCGCATCAGCCCGTCGACCTCGGCCGGCGCGCGCTGCCAGTTGTAGGCCGAGAAGGCGAAGAGGGTCAGGGTGGTGACCCCCAGTTCCGGCGCGGCTTGCGAGATCCGGCGCATGGCCTCGGCGCCGGCGCGGTGGCCCAGGGTGCGCGGCAGGCCCCGGCGGGTCGCCCAGCGGCCGTTGCCGTCCATGATGATGGCGACGTGGAGTTTTGGTTGGGATCGGCAAGGACTTGGCATTGCAAAGTTTCCAGCGAAAAAAGAGAGGGTCAGGCGGGGGCGAGACCGGCGAGGCCGGGGGCGGCGGGATCGGCCTTCACCGCCGCGGCGGCGTCGCGCACGACCTGTTCCAGCACGGACAGATAGTCGAGATAGCGCGCGCGGCCTTCCGGCGTGATCCGGCAGAAGGTCTGCGGCCGGTTCTGTTCGAACGACTTGGAGGCCTCGACCAGGCCGGCCTCGGTCAGCACCTGCAGGTGGCGGCTGAGATTGCCGTCGGTGAGCTGGCACATGCGCCGCAGGTCGCCGAAGGCCAGGCCCTTGGGGTGGGCGACCAGCGAGGTGAGCACGCCCAGCCGCGCGCGTTCGTGGATGACCCGGTCGAGCCCCTCATAGGCGAATTGGCCGGCATCGCGGTCAGGCTGGCTCATTGGCGCCTCCGACACCGCGTTGCAGGACGATGGCCACCAGGCCCTGGCCGATCCCGAAGGCCAGGCCCATGACCCAGGGCGAAAAGGCCTGGCCGCCGCTCGAATGGGCGAGGCAGACAAGCCCGATGGCCAGATACCAGACGCCGACCAGCACCATCGCCCTTGGCAGGAAGCGGCACGACGCGAACACGCCAAGCCCGAAGGTGATCTGCCAGAGGCCGGGCAGCAGCGGCAAGCTCTGTGGCGCGAAACGCCACAGCGTCGCGGTGATCAGGGCGCCGGCGGCGGCGGCCGGCAGGAACTGCTCGACGGCGGCGCGGATCATCTCGCCGGCCAGGTCGGAATGCATCCGCCGCGAGCGCGTCACCATCTCGAAGCCGATGATGGCGGCCGAGACCGCGGCCGTGGCGATCCACAAAGCCAGATAGGCCGGGACGTGGGCGGCCGGATCCTTCAGCCAGATCGCCTGGCCGACAGCGGCCAGCCCGGCCAACAGGCCGGTCACCGCGAAGGTCGCCGGCCCATAACCGCGAAACTCGCTGGCGCGCGCCATCTGGCCGCGGATGGCGCTGATTTCGGCCAGGGCTCGGTCGAGGTTGCTCACGGATGCATTCCTTTGCAATGCAAAGTACGCGCGATTGCAAGGGGATTGCAAGCCGCTTTCGAGGCCGTCGTCAGTCCGGCGGACAAGCATGATCGCGGCGACATGAAAGTGTCATCGAAGCTCCCTAAGCCTCGGTGTTCCAAGCGGCGCGGAGGGTCAGGGTGGCTCGCGCCCAGCTAATCAAGACCTCGTGCGGATGAGCCTGCTTCAGCGTTTCCACGTCTTCCTGCGCGTCCTGCCCGTCGTCATCGTCCTGGTCATGCTCAAATGGGGCGTCCATGCGCTGGGCTGGGAGTTCGTCCCGCTGGACGGGCTGGTGCCCAGCCTGATCGCCGGATCGATCTTCCTGATCGGCTTTCTGCTGGCGCAGGTGCTGGCCGACTACAAGGAATCCGAGCACATGCCCGGCGAGATCCGGGTGGCGCTGGAGGCGATCCACGATGATGTGGTCGACTTCGCCGCCTGGACCCCGGGCGTCGATCTTGCGCATCTGCGCGGCGTTCTGGTCGACGTGGTCGAGGCTTTCCAGACCAGTCTCGGGCTGAAGGGCCACCATGCCGACCTCAGCAGCGTGATCGCGCGCGTCGACGCTCTGTCGCCCTTCTTCCGCGAACTTGAGCAGCTGAAGATGTCGGAGCGCTATGTGGTGCGGCTGCGCGGCGCCCAGGACACCCTGCGCAAATGCATGTTCCGGATCTCCTATGTGCAGAGGATGCAGTTCCTGCCCTCGGTGCATGTGCTGGTGCAAAGCCTGGTGGCCGCCAGCCTGTTCGTGCTGCTGTTTTTGAAGACCAACGGCTCCTATGAATCGGTGCTGGTTCTGGTCTTCGTCAGCTACATGTTCGTCTATGCGCTCAATCTGATCGAGCATCTCGACCAGCCGTTCCGCACCGGCGAGCGCACGGTGGACGATGTGAGCATCTTCCTGCTGCGCGATTTCGTGGAAAAGCTCGGCCGCGCCTGAGCCGTCAGCCTATGTCAACGCCAGCGAAGAGCATCGGCGCCATGGAGACGGCCTCAGCTCTGCCCCGCGACCCGCAGGCTCGGCGCCTGGGCTGGCTTCTGTTGCTCCCGCCGGCTTGAGGCCTCGGCCGCGAAATCACCGAAAGCTGTCGCTTCATTTTCCGCTTCCACGACGTCGTCCGCGTGCTCGAAATGATGCGCTTCGGACTTCTGTCCAGACGGGTCGGTCGGATGGGGCAGGGTGGCGGTCGCCTCGGCCTGGTCGATCATGCGTTCGAGCGCCGGGTAAAACACGCGGCTCGGCAGATTGTCGGCCAGCCATTCGCGCCCGGCCTTCAAGAGCATGTTGAGCCGATGACCGAACGTGAGTTGGTCCCATTGCGTAGGCCTGGCCAGGATTGAGCGCGGCGCCAGAAATTCCGCTCCGTCGACGGCGACGACGCGGCTGGCCGCGAACACCAGGACCGCCTCGGCATCGGGGTGCTGTTCCAGTGTTGACGGCGCGGCGAGCGCCACGGAGAGAAAGTCGGCGACGCTCGCGCGCCTCGGGTCGGCCCCGATCGTCTTACTGAGGTTCGCTGGCAGCGGCAGATAGGCCAACTCGCTCAATGGCTCCAGACCCGGGCCAGAGACTCGGGCTTCGGCAGGCCTGTAGCCCTGTTGGGCCATGACGATCAGCGATCGCCGATGCGCATCGTCCTGAAGCGGCTCGCCGACAGACCCGAAACGCGGCTTCCAGATGTTATGGATGAAGTGTTCGCAGAAGTTCTGCAGTTCTGAAATGTCGGCGAGGAACTCCACGAGCCCCAGCCGGGTGATCACCGCCACATAGGTCTCCGCGGCGCGGCGCCAGCGTTCCAGCGCCACGGGGTCATCGCCCTCGGGAAAACGATCCAACAGTTCGACCAGGATCACGGTGGCCCCACGCGCCAGCACCCAATGGTCGGGGTTGAACGCGGCTGGCGGGATATAGGTGTCATCTCCGCGACGGCCCGGCCACTTGAACTCCTTGGCTTGGCCGCGATCCAGGTCGTCGGAGAGGCTGAGGAAGTTTTCCACCTCGATGGTCAAGTCGGCGGTCACGGCCACCGCCCTGGTTTCGAACCATTGGTCGACTTCCGCGGCCGCGCCACCCGGTGGCCCGCCCTCGTGCGGGACCGGCGCCAACATCGGCGCGCCGCCTTCCTCCTCGGTGTCCCGCCGGGCGGACGCCAGATAGAGGCGACGGACGAAGTCCGCGACATCGCCCAAGGTCTCGAAAGGGACTTCACCGTCTTTATCGAACAGGCCGAGCTGGAATCCGTGGCGCTCAGCGGCAAGCGCGATCCCGCGGTTGGCGACCGGAACCGGCGCGAAACCGGGTGCGCCGATGTGGAAGACCGGCGCCTCCTCCAGCACGTCGTCGTCCAGCAGGTCTTCCTCCCGCCAACTGGTGAAGGCCAGACCGCCTCGAGCATCCAGGGTGTCGATGCGCCAGGCTTGCATGATGTCAGCCCTTCGTTCGCCCGGCGGTGGTCACCACCCGAACCGGGACGACAAGGGCCACCAGCCGCTCTTCCGCGGCGCGCCGGCGTTTGCGCCACACGGTCTCGGCCTGGGCCGGAGGCCGCCCGATGACAGAGCGGCTGCGGACTCGCTCGTCCAAGGCCACGTCCGCCGGCGCCAGCCGGACCTCGGCCAGGTCGCCGATCCCAAAGGAGTCCGGTCTCAGGACCTCCAGATAGTCCTCGTCGTCCAGGATCCCTTCGGAAACGGCGCCCGTGGTCAGCAGACGCAGGACGGGCGTGCGGGCTTCCAGCACCTTGATCGCTGCTATTTCGGCCAGATGGTCCTTGAGCAATCCGGCGTGTTCGCGCGCCTCGTCCTCCCGCGCCTGTTTTTCGGTCACTCCCAGGTTTCGCGCCGCGTCATTGATCTGGCTCGCCAACGGCTCGCGAATGAGGTCGTAGGAATTGCGGTCGAGCACGACAATGTCCGAGTCCGGCTTGGTGATGTCGTCCCGCAGCACCATGCAGTGATCGCCATAGAAGCCGACGCCGCAGCCGTTGAACTCGACGGCGGCGAAATAGATTTCGGCCGCCGCCTTGCCGTGAAGCGGCGTCAAGGCCGCATCGACCATCTGCCGTTTTTCAGACGTCCGCGGCGGCGTCTCGCCGACGCGCGTCTCATCGTCCAGATCGTAGCAATTCTTGTAGCGCGCGCCGTTCTTGGTGAGCGCGGGGATGTGCGCCGAGGACATGTTGACGACCACGCAGCCGCCGACGCCCGAACTGGGCGAGCCGCCCACGCCGGGCAGGCCGGTCAAGGCGCGGGCCACGGTGCCGCTGTTGGCGGCTACAAACTCCTGCCGGTCCGTGCTGTCGCCGCCCAACAAGCTCAGGAAGTCGTCCAGACGCCGCCGCCAGTCCGGGAAGCGGTCATGACTTGGCCAGCGGAAGCTTGTCGAGATTTTTCGCGGCGAATACCGCGATGGCCAGGACGCCGCCGCCGAAGCCGCCGAACTGAAGGACGGCGCCGGCCCGCCTCCAAAGTGTGATGATCTTGCGCGCGGCCACGCCCGCCGGGATGTTGTGCTTGAAGTCGCGGTACGACAGATAGAACCGTTCCCAGCCGTACATGTTGACCATGGCGCCCAGGGTCGACAGCCCAAGCCCGATCCAGCCCAGCCACATCAGCCACTCCCAGTCCGGCTGCACAAGCTTGGGGCGAAAGGCGATGGTGAAGGCGAGCAGGGCCGGCGCCAGCGTCAGGATGGTCTTGACCAGCTCCAGCCGGAACTGGTTGCCGAATCCGATGTCGGTCTGCACCGCCTCGTTGGTCGGCTCTGGATGCGCTTCGGCGGCTTCGGTCTGCGTGTCCATCGATCGCTCCGGGTTCGACTGAGAACTGGCGATACGACAATCATGCCGCGAATGATCAACCTTTGCAATTCAGATGAGGCGAGTGCCGCGTGCAACCCAATGGGCGCGGAAGCGCGCCAACTCGACTCTAAGGCGACATGCCGTGGTAGTTTCGCCATCTGGTGAGGCTGGGTGCTGAGGCGGCGTCGTGGACCAGAGCGAATATTCGATCAGATGCGCCACGCTCGCGGATGCCGCGGCCTTGGCCCAGGTCCATGAAGCCACGTGGCGCGAGACCTATAGCGGCCTGATGTCCGAGCAGATGCTCGACGCGCTGACCGCCGATGCCAGAGCGGAAGCCTGGCGGCGCATTCTCTCGGGCGAAACCGGATACCTGTCGACGACCTATGTCGCCGAGCGGGCGGGCGGGTTTGTCGCGTTCGGCTCGTGCGGCGAACAACGCAACCACGACTTCGCCGCCGCCGGCTATGACGGCGAGTTCGCCTCGGTCTACGTGCTCAGGAGCGATCAAAGACGCGGCGTCGGCAAACGCCTCATGACCGCCATGATGAGCGACCTCGCCGACCGGGGGCTGGCCGGTTTCACCCTCTGGGTGCCGCGCGACAACATCCCCGCCAGGTCGCTCTATGAGCAACTGGGCGGCCAGTTGATCGGTCAGAGGACGGACGCTCGCGAGCAAGGAACGCTCATGGAAGTGGCCTATGGCTGGCCAAGGCCGTCCTCGGTTCCGGGAGTCTGACGGCCATCGGCCTTTCGCGCGCCCAAGTCCGGGGGTAAGCCAGCGCGGACCATCAACCGCGGGCTCACTCATGATCGGTAAACTGAACCACGTCGGGATCGCCACGCCGTCGATCGAGCAGTCGTGCAAGCTCTATCGCGACATCCTGGGCGTCACCGATATCACCGAACGGCGCGCCTTGCCGGAGCAGGGGGTGTGGGTGAGCTTCGTCAACCTGCCCAATGCCCAGGTCGAGCTGATCGAGCCCTATGGCGCGGACTCGCCGATCAACGCCTTCCTGGAAAAGAACCCGCGCGGCGGCCAGCATCACGTCTGTTTCGAGGTGGCCGACATCCTGGTGGCGCGCGACGAGCTGCGGGCCAAGGGCGCGACGGTGCTGGGGACCGGCGAGCCGCGCATCGGCGCCCACGGCGTGCCGGTGATTTTCGTTCACCCCAAGGACATGGGCGGGGTATTGGTCGAACTGATGCAAACGCCGACCGACGCCCACTGATGGGTCCAGCCCTGTCCTTCGTGGTCTATCTGACCCTCTGGTGGATCGTCTTCCTGGCCATCCTGCCGATCGGCTCGACCAGCTATGCCGAGGCCGGCATCGACAAGCACGACGGCGGCGATCCCGGCGCGCCCGTGAACCCGAACATCAAGCGCAAGCTGATCACCACCACCTGGGTGGCGATCATTCCCTTCGCGGTGGTCTGGACGGTGGTCTATTTCCACCTGATCACCCTGCCGAACCTCGGCGCCGGCGCGCCCGGCGTATGACCGCCGACATCAAGCCCGCCCCGCCGTTCAGCTTCTGGGAACGGTCCGTCGCCATGCGTTACCTGCGCGCCAAGCGCAAGAACGGCGGCGTGGCGCTGATCTCGACCATTTCCTTCATCCTGATCATGCTGGCGGTGGCGATCCTGATCATCGTCATGTCGGTGATGAACGGCTTCCGCAGCGAGCTGCTCGACCGCATCCTGGGCTTCAACGGCCATATGCACGTGACCGGCGCCGCCCTGATCGAGCCCGAGCGCGACCTGGTGCTGCAGCGCATCCGCGCCATTCCCGGCGTGATCCAGGCCGCCCCCCTGGTCGAGGCCCAAGCTCTGGTGCAGGGCCGCGGCCAGACCTCGGGCGCCATCGTGCGCGGCATGACGCCGGAAGACGTGCGCGCCACCAAATTCATCGCCGACAACATCAAGTCGGGCTCGCTGCAGGGGTTCGGCGACGGCGACTATGGCGGCGACCTGATCCTGGTCGGCGACCGGCTGGCCGCCTCCATGGGGGTCGGACCCGGCGACACCTTGACCCTGACCTCGCCGACAGGGGCGGAGACCGCCTTTGGCTCGGCGCCGGTCTCAAAGGCCTTCACCGTCGCCGGCACATTCAGCGTCGGCATGAGCCAGTACGACGAGAGCTTCATCTACATGCCGCTGGCCCAGGCGCAGCTCTTCTTCGGCCGCGGCACGTCCGCCGACCAGATCGAGATCAAGCTGGACGATCCCGACCGCAGCGCCGAGCTCCTGCCCCTGGTGCAGAACGCCGTCGGCGCCGACGGGGTGGTCACCGACTGGCGCAACCAGGAACAGGCCTATTTCAACGCCCTGGAGGTCGAGCGCACCACCATGACCCTGATCATGGGCCTGCTGGTGCTGATCGCCGCGGCCAACATCATTTCGTGCCTGATCATGCTGGTGAAGAACAAGAGCCGCGACATCGCCGTTCTGCGCACCCTTGGCGCGGGGCAGGGGGCGATCCTGCGCATCTTCTTCCTGTCCGGCTCGGCGATCGGGGCGCTGGGCACCCTGGCCGGCCTGGCGCTGGGCATCCTGTTCTGCCTCAACATCCAGCATATCCAGGGCATCGTCGAATGGGCGACCGGCACCCAGGTGTTCAACGCCGAGATCTATTTCCTCTCCCACATCCCGGCCAAGATCGACTGGCGCGAGGTGGGGTTTGTCGCGGCCTTCTCGCTCACCGCCTCCTTCGTCGCCACCCTGCCGCCGGCCTTCCAGGCGGCGCGGCTGGACCCGGTCGAGGCCCTGCGCTTTGAGTGAGCCGATCCTTAAGCTGCGCGGCGTGACCCGCGACTACCCGTCCGGCGAGCGCCTGCTGGAGGTGCTGAAGGGTGTCGACCTGGACGTGCAGGCGGGCGAAATCGTCGGCCTGATCGGCCCGTCCGGCTCCGGCAAGTCCAGCCTGCTGCACGCGGCGGGCCTGCTGGAGCGGCCGACCGCCGGGCAGGTGATCGTCGAGGGGCGTGACTGCTCGAAACTGAACGATCCTGCCCGCACCCGCGTGCGCCTGGGCACCATCGGCTTCGTCTATCAGTTTCACCA
>CALAEG010000391.1 GCA_937890965.1 uncultured Caulobacteraceae bacterium
GCCTTTCAGGGCGGCGGCGCCCGCCACCGCCCCGCGAAACACGCCGCGCGTGCGCGTGCGGCCGGCGAGCGCGCCCAGCAGACCGGCGCGGCGATAGCGGCTGTAGCCGCCGAACACCTCGTCGGCCCCCTCCCCGCTCAGCACAACCGTCATCCGGCCCTTGGCGGCGCGCGCCAGCATCCAGGTCGGCAGGGCGGCGGCGTCGGTGGTCGGGTCGTCGAGCGCGGCGGCGACCGCGGGTGCGAAGGCCCAGAAGTCGGCCTCGGTGACCTCGACGATCTGGTGCTCGGCGCCGACGGCGCGCGCGACGCGCCTCGCCAGCGCCGTCTCGTCCGCGCCGCCGCTGCCGGCAAAACCGGCGGTCATCGCCAGCACCGGCTGGTCGGTAAGCCGCGCCATCAGCGCGACCAGGACCGAGGAATCGATGCCGCCGGACAGGAAGAGCCCGTAGGGCACGTCAGAGCGCAGATGGTGGGCGACGGTGTCGATCAGCACCTCGTCCAGGCGGCCGAGCAGTGCCTCGTCGTCGGCCTTGACGGGACCGCCGGCGGGCAGGGCCGGCCTGATCCGCCGCTCGGCGACCGCGCCCGTGGACATGATCAGGCGCTCGCCGGGCAGAACGCGCTGGATGTCGGCAAAGATCGTCTCGCGCCCGGTGGTGAATTTGAGTTGCAGCAGTTCGGCGCGCGCGGCGGGGCGCAAGCCGCGCCCCGCCAGCCCGGCGGCGATCAGCGCCTGCGGCTCAGAGGCGAAGGCGAAATACTCAAGTGTTTCAACATAATAGAGCTGCTTGATGCCAAACGGGTCGCGCGCCAGCACCACCTGCCCGGTCGATGGATCGTAAAGCGCGATGGCGTACATGCCGCGCAGATCGCGATCGAAATCCGGCCCCTCGCGACGATAGAGCTGCAAGGGGGACTCGCAGTCCGAGCCGGTCCGATAGGGCGCGCCGGCGAGCGCCTCACGAATCTCCGGGTCGTTGTAGATCTCGGCATTGGCGACCAGGACCGCGCCCTGGGGCTCGAACAGCGGCTGGTCGCCGGTCGCGAGATCGATGATCGCCAGCCGGGTGTTCAAAAGCCCGATCGGTCCGCTGACGAAACTGCCGACGCCGTCAGGGCCCCGGTGCGCCATGGCGCGCGCCAGGGCGTCCAGCCGCGTCTCATCGACCGGCCGGCCGTCGCGCATGACGATTCCCGCTATGCCGCACATGCGCTGTCAGGCCGGCCTTTCGCGGCGGGACGGAACGGTCGCCGAGGGTAGGCGGAAAAAAATGATCAAGCTTTAACGAGTCCAAAACCGCGTTTGGGTAAGTTGCCGCGGGGCCACTGGATAAAGAGCCGATATGTCGGGGCTGAACAAGAACCGTCGCCAAGACGAACCATGCCGCTTGCGCCCGCTTGTGGCGCTGCGCAACTTTGCGCGCCGGTTCATCGGCGACAGACGCGCCAACGTGCTGATCATGTTCGGCCTGACGCTGCCGCTCATGCTGGCCATCGTCGCGGCGGGCATCGACTTTTCCTACGCCGAAGGCGCCAAGACCACGCTGCAGGACGCCGCCGACGCCGCCAGCCTGGCGGTCAGCGCCGAGGTGGTGCTGCATCCCAACGACACGGTCGCCCAGCTGCAGGCCGTGGCCACCGCCGCGCTTACCGCGGACGACAAGCAGGGCACCAACGTCACGATCACCAACTTCCAGGTCTGCGCGCCCGTCGCTCAGAGCAGCAACTGCACCGGGATGGTGAACAATACCGTGCTCGTCGCGGTCCAGGCCTCGACCACGTGCATCCCGGTCCCGATTCCCACGACGGTCTGCCAGGGCAGCCCACCGGCAATGACCGTCACCGCAAGCACCACGACCGTCATCGGCTTCGGTGCGACGCTGCAGCTGAACGTGGTGATGGACTCGTCCGCCTCGATGACCGTCGGCTCGACGCCCGCCGACGTGACCGCGATCGCCAACTGGGTGGGCGCCACGACAACCATCACCGAAAAGTGCGGAAGCCCGTTAGTGACGCAGCAGTGCAGGCACTACGTAAACTGGAACTCGGTGGCGTCCGATCCGGTGGTCGACACCCCGATAGGCCAGGCGACCAGCTTCTCCGGAGACAATCCACCGTGCGCCTTCGCCTGCCACGACGAAGCCACTTTAACGTCCGCGGATATGCAGCTCGGACTGACCCGCGCCACGGCGGCCGGCGCCACCACGCGCTTTCAGGTCATGATCTCGGCCGCGCAGGATCTGGTCGCTCACGTCTCCGCTGAGGTCAACAGCACCACGGCCCTGGCCAAGAACAACTACGTCTTCAACATCTACTCGTTCGATGACACGCTGCACATGTACGGCACAACCAACATGACCTGCAATTCCACGGCGAGTGGCGGCTGCGCCGCGCCGCTGAACGCGGTCAACGCCGTCACGGTAGGCGGCAACACCTATATAGACAACGCCATGTCGACCTTCGCCGGCTCGGGCGCGAACTCCATCGGCGCCAACGGCACCGGCGCGTCCGTCGCCTCGCCGCTCAAGTTCGTGCTGCTGGTGACCGACGGCTTGCAATCGGACCGCGTCAAGAACTACAACACCTGCAGTTGGGGATACTATGCCCCATGGGCCTACAGCCCAGCGTGCCTGTCCGGCTATTTCGCCGGGCCGCTGAACACCGCCAACTGCACCACCCTGAAGAACGAAGGCGTCGTGCTCGCGGTCCTGGAGACACCCTACGTGCCGCTCACCGGCATGGACCCGAAGAATGCCCCGTACGAAGGCGACGTCCGCAACCAAATCTATCCGACTGGCCCGACCGCCAGCAGCACCGTCAGCGCCGCCTTGGCCGCCTGCGCAACCACCGGCTACTATTTCCAGGCGGTGAATGCGACCGACATCTCCACGGGCTTCACGGCGCTGACCGACAAGTTCCTGCAGCACTCGGCGCGCATCTCGCAGTAGCGCGGCCCACGCCCTGGCCGGGCGGCGCTCTAGAACCGCGCGTGCAGGCGGTCACTGCCTGACGCCGCCTCAACGCCGCGCGCGCCTCCACCCAGCCGCAGATCGGGGCCGGCGTCATCCTCCCGGAGGCCTAAGCGTGTTCAGCCAGGCCTTGAGCGCCCGCTTGGCCGGCAGTGTCGAGCTTGATCGCCGGGGCGCTGCCGGCCGAGTACGCCGGCCGGCCTCGTCGACATCTCGACCAAGACCGGCGTCGACAATGGCGGCGAGGCCTCGATCTATCGCGACAGCCATTGCGAAATCGAACCGACAAGAGCTATGCCGCCTCGGCGGTCTCCTATCTGTGGCGCGGCACGCGACTGGGCGGCGACCTGATCTACGGCAGCGGCCTGCGCGCCGATCTGCCGCTGAAGACGCCGATCGCCTTTCCCGACGGCTCGGTGCTGACCGCCATCCCGAACGGCGAGGAACTTCCGGCCTACACCCAGGTCAATCTGTCCCGGTCGCGCCGGTTCGACAACGTCGTGACCGGTCCCTATGCGGTGCGGCTCGACGTGATCAATCTGTTCGACCGGGTCTATCAGATCCGCAACGGTTCCGGGGTCGGGGTGTTCGCGCCGCAGTTCGGGCCGCGACGGGGGTTTTTCGTTGGATTGACCAAGCAATTCGGCTGAAATGGCCCGCTGCTCAATTCAGCTCAAAAACAACTTACGGATAATTTGTGTATACTATTATATAGCGGTAACTATCAAATCTATGCCTCATATTAGCTTGAATATTTACCATCCATTAAGTCGCGCCGCGACATTTCCATCCGGCTCTTCGGGGCGGGGCGGTCGACGGCTTGACCTTCCAAGCGGCCCTTTGCATGACTTTGGAGATCAACCTATGCGGACTCTTGCTAAGCGTTTCATTCAGGCGGAATCGGGCGCCACGGCCATCGAATACGGGCTCATCGTCGCCCTGATCGCGGTCTTCATCATCGGCGCCGTCACCGCCGTGGGCGCCAGCCTGAGCACTCAGTTCAACTCAGTCGCGTCCAGCATCTAGTGTCGCCAGAGCGGGTTGAGGAAAAGTGCGAAGCGGTTTTCCGCCCGCAACACGCTCTAACCCTTACGAGTCGATCACGTTATGATCTTGGATTGTTTCAATCCAAAATCATCGTGATCTAGGCTCAGGACCCATTAAAGGGATTCACAGGGACGTGTCGGTCTGATTCAC
>CALAEG010000392.1 GCA_937890965.1 uncultured Caulobacteraceae bacterium
CGTCGCCGATTTGCAGCGCGACGGCGTCACCGTCCGCGTCGCCGTCGTGCCGGAATCGGTCAACAAGCTGCCGGACAATCTCGAGGACATATTGAAGGTGCACGCGCGCATGCATGCGGCGGAAGGCAACTTCTATCGCGGCGTGGTCGCCTCGGCCTGCGCGGCCCTGGGCCTCGAGGTGCACAGGGCGGTCGAGCGCGAACTGCCGGCGCTGGTGGGCGATGTCCTGGGCGTGAACGTCTCGGATCTGGAAGCGCAGCTGAAGGAGATGGGCCGGACGCTCGGGCCGCCCTGGAGCGAAGACTACAAGCTGGCGACCGAGGCCGCCTGGCTGCATCTCGACGACACCGATGAGGACGACTGAGCATGGCCCAGCCTCTCGACGGACAGGTGGCCCTGGTGGCCGGCGCGACCCGCGCCGCCGGCCGCGGCATCGCGCTGGAACTGGCCGCCGCCGGGGCCAAGGTCTATTGCACCGGCCGCAGCACGCGCGGACACTCCGCAACGCCCGGCCGTCCGGAGACCATCGAAGAGACGGCGGAGCTGATCGAGGCCGCCGGTGGTCGCGCCGTCGCCATCCGCGTCGACCACACGGTGGAGACCGAGGTCGAGGCCCTGGCCGGCCGCATCCGGGCCGACGAGGGCCGGCTGGACATACTGGTCAACGACATCTGGGGCGGCGACGAGCTGGTGGGCTGGGGCGCCAAGTTCTGGACCATCGATATCACCGCGGTCCGCACCCTGGTCGAGCGGGCCATCCTCAGCCACCTGATCACCGCCCGCCATCTGGCGCCCATGATGGTCGAGGCCAAACGAGGCCTGATCGTCGAGGTCACCGACGGTGAGTTCACCGGCTATCGCGGCCAGTTGCTCTACGACCTGATCAAGTCGTCGGTGAACCGCTTGGCCTACGCCATGGCCTGGGATCTGGCGGGCACTGGGGTCACGGCGCTGGCGGTTACGCCGGGCTTCCTGCGCTCCGAGGCCATGCTGGAGCGGTTCGGCGTCACCGCGGCCAACTGGAAGGACGGGGTCAAGGCCGATCCGCACTTCGCCTTTTCCGAAACGCCCCACTTCGTCGGCCGCGCCGTCGCGGCCCTGGCCGGCGATACGAACGTCGGCGCAAAGGCGGGGCTGGCCCTGTTCGCCGACGATCTGGCGGACGAATACGGCTTCAACGATCTCGACGGTTCGCGGCCGCACTTCTGGCGCAGCGTCGAGGCCTGGATCGACGAGGGCCTGGCCAGGGATGGCAAGCTGGATCCGCAGGTCCGTTGGGTCGCCAGCAGCCGCTATATGAACCTGCACATGACCCCGTCCCGCGGCGATCAGGTGCGGCGCTATGCGGCGCGGCTGGGCTTCGAGGGGTTGGGCGCCGGACTGCAGCCGATCGCCTAGGCGCGCGCCGCGCGACGCAAGGCCTGGGGCGGCTGGCCGAAGGCGCGCAGGAAGGCGCGGCGCATGCGTTCGGGGTCCCCGAAGCCCGCCGTCTCGGCCACCCGGTCGATCGGCTCCGGCCCGGCCTCGATCCGTTCGCGGGCCATCTCCACGCGCAGCCGCTCGACCGCGCGGGCTGGGGTGACGCCGGTGTCGGCGGCGAAGGCGCGGGCGAAGTTGCGCGGGCTCATGGCGGCCTGAGCGGCCAGTCGTTCAACGTTCAACGGTTCGTGCAGCCGTTCCCGCGCCCAGGCCATCAGCGCCCCGAAACGGCCGCCCGGACGGTCCATTTCCAGGAGGGCTGAGAACTGCGACTGGCCGCCGGGCCGGCGGTGATAGACCACCAGCTGCTGGGCGGTCTGCCGGGCGACCGTCTCGCCCAGATCCTCGGCGATCAGGGCCAGAGCCAGGTCGATGCCGGCGGTGATGCCGGCCGAGGTCCAGATCGGGCCGTCGCGCACATAGATGCGGTCCGGCTCCAGTCGCACCTTGGGAAAGCGCCGCGCGAAGTCCTGGCTGCGCTGCCAGTGGGTGGTGGCGCGCCGCCCGTCGAGCAGGCCGGCGGCGGCCAGGATATAGGCGCCGGAACAGACGCTGGTGGTGCGCCGCGCGGTCGCCGCCGCCTGGCGAACAAAGCCCAGGACGCGTCCGTCGAGCGCCGGCGCGCGGCTGCCCTCGCCACCGGCGACGATCAGGGTGTCGATCCGCTGGCCGGGGTCGAAGGCCTCGGCGGTTATGGCCACGCCGGATGAGCTGCGCACCAGCCCGCCATCGGCCGCGATGACGCGCAGCTCATAGGCGCCCTCGACATAGCGTGTGGCGATCTCGAAGGCGGCGATCGGGCCGGCCGCGTCGAGGATCTGGAAGTCCGGGAAGATCAGGAAAGCGACGGTGCGGGTCATGGCGTAAAACGAGGGATCAATGTCATTTCAGCCAAACCCTAGGCCTGACATGCTGGCGGCGTCAAATCGCATTGGAGCGCGCCATGGCCGACTTCCGCATCGTCGAGGTGCTCTATCCGGGCCTGACCCAGCTCGACTTCACCGGACCGCACACGGTGTTCAGCCGCCTGCGCGACACCGAGATCATCGTCGCCTCCGAACCCGGCGGCGCCATCGAGTCCGACGGCGGCCTGACCTTCGCCGGCACGAAGCGCATGGCCGAGATCGACCGCTGCGACCTGCTCTTCTTTCCCGGCGGCCTGGCGGCGACAGACGTGATCAACAATGAGGCCTTCATGGCCGAGGCCCGGCGGCTGGCGGGTGGCGCGCGCTACCTGACCTCGGTCTGCACCGGCTCGCTGATCCTCGGCGCGGCAGGGCTGTTGAAGGGCAAGCGCGCGGCCTGCCACTGGGCCTGGCGCGATATGCTGAGCCTGTTCGGGGCCATCCCGGATGACGCGCGTGTGGTGCGTGACGGCGACATCATCACCGGTGGCGGCGTCACTGCCGGCATCGACTTCGCCCTGGTCGTCGCCGCCGAACTGGCGGGGGAAACCGCCGCCCAGGCCATCCAGCTGACCCTCGAATACGCGCCCGCGCCGCCCTTCAACGCCGGCCGCCCCGAAACCGCCCCGCCCACGGTCCTGGCCGCCGTCCAGCGCGGCATGGACGCCCTGCTGCCCAAGCGCCGCGCCGACGCCGAGCGAGCGGCGGCGCGACTTTAGGGTCTAGCCGATCACCACCGAGGTCATCGAGATGGCCGCGAAGACGTCGTCGTTGAAGAAGCGCGCGGTCTCGCCCGGCCTCTGCGCGCCCAGCACATAGAGCAGCGGCAGATAGTGCTCGGCGCTGTTGATCGAGGCCTCGGCCGCAGGGCCCAGTCGATCGTAATGGATCAGCGGGTCGTGGTCGCCGGCGGCGATCAGCCGCTTGGCCTCGTCGTTGAACCGCACGGCCCAGTCGGCCACGCCGGCCTTGCGGAAATCATAGGCGCGCAGGTTGTGCACGATGTCGCCGCTGCCGACGATCAGCACGCCCTCGTCGCGAAGCGCCCCCAGCCGCCGGCCCAGCGCATAATGGTCCGCCGGCTTAATCGTACGGTCGAGGCTGAGTTGCACCATGGGAACATCGGCCAGCGGATACATGCGCCGCAGCACGCTCCACGACCCATGGTCGAAGCCCCAGTCGGCAGCCTGGCGGACGGCCGTGGGCGCCAGCAGTTCCGCCGCGCGGGCCGCTAGGTCCGGCGAGCCGGGGGCCGGATAGGCGATGTCGTACAGGCCTTGAGGAAAGCCGCCGAAGTCGTGGATGGTCTTCGGCGCCGCCTCGGCGGTGACCGCGACGCCTTCAGTCTCCCAATGCGCCGAGATACAGACTATGGCCTCGGGCCGCGGGATTTCGCGGGCGATTTCGGCCCAGCCACGCGCCCAGTCATTGTCCTCGATCGCGTTCATCGGCGAACCATGGCCGACGAACAGGACGGGCATCACATCGGCCATCGGGCATCTCACTTTCGCGGGCGGTCATCCGCAGATAGTGTGTCTGGCGCAGATAGGGAAACCGAGTTCGGCATCTATTCCCGGGGATGAGCGGGGTGGGGTGGGGTGGGCGGCCGCGGCGCTAGGCGATGTCCAGCCCGATATCCAGGACCGGGGCGGAGTGGGTCAGGGCGCCGACTGAGATGGCGTCCACGCCCGTTTCGGCGATGGCTCTCACGGTTTGCAGGTTCACCCCGCCGGACGCCTCCAGGACCACGGCGCCGGCGACGCGACGGACGGCTTCGCGGAGATCATCGAGGGCGAAATTGTCCAGCATGATGACGTCGGGGCGGTGCGGCAGGGCCTGATCCAGCTGGTCGAGGGTGTCGACCTCGATCTCGATCTGCATCAGGTGACCGGCGGCGGCCTTGGCCCGCTGCAGGGCGGCGGCGACGCTTCCGCAGGCGGCGATGTGGTTGTCCTTGATCAGGATGGCGTCATCCAGGCCGAAACGGTGGTTGACGCCCCCGCCGCAGCGCACGGCGTACTTCTCCAGCGCGCGCAGGCCGGGCGTGGTCTTGCGCGTGCAGACGATGCGCGCCTTCGTCCCCTTGATGGCGCGGACATAGGCGCGGGTCAGGGTGGCGACGCCGCTCAGTCGCCCAAGCAGGTTCAGCGCCACGCGCTCGGCGCCGAGCAAGGCCAGGGCCTCGCCTTCGACGCGGGCGATGGTCCCGTCATTGGCGGTGACGTCGGCGCCGTCCGCCGTAAGGATTTCGAACCGCGCTGTTGGATCGAGCACCGCCAGCGCAATGCGGGCGCAATCGACGCCGGAGACGCGGCCCTCGGCGCGGGCGGCGAAGACCGCGGTCATGCGCTGGCCCCTGGGGATCAGGGCGGTCGAGGTGACGTCGCCGGCGCGGCCGAGATCCTCGGCCAGGGCGGCGCGCACGATCGGCTCGATCAGCAGGTCGGGAAGCGGCGTGATCATTCGGCGGCGATACAGACCGGACTGCGCGCCAGTTCGCCCAGGCTTAGCACCGTGCGTTCGGCCGTCGGCGCGGTCCGCGGAAAGTCGATGCGATAGTGGCCGCCTCGGCTTTCGTGACGCGCGCAGGCCGGTGCGGCGACCAGGCGGGCGGCGACCAGGGGCAGGGCCTCGCCATATTCGGCTTGCAGTTGGTCGATCAGGCCGAGCAGGCGGCTCAAACCCGCCGCGTCGCGGACCACGCCGGCATCGCGGCTCATGGCGGCGCGCAGGGTCTGCAGCGCCGCTTCGGGCAGGTCGGGCGCTGGTCTGGACGCGAGCGGCGCGGTCTTCGGATCGAGCGCATCGCGCGCCGCCTCGCCGGCGCGGGCGCCGAACACCGCGGCTTCCAGAAGCGAGTTGGAGGCCAGCCGGTTGGCGCCATGCACCCCGGTCGAGGCGCATTCGCCGGCGGCGAACAGGCCTTCCAGCGAGGTGCGGCCATGTTCGTCGGTCATCACCCCGCCCATGTGATAGTGGGCCGCCGGCGCGACCGGGATGGGCTCGCGGCGCGGGTCGATCCCGCCGGCCATGCAGGCGGCGAAGACGGCGGGGAATTCCTCCGGGAAGCGTTCGCCGATGGCCGCGCGGGCGTCGAGGAAGGCGCCGCCGCCGTCGCCGATCCGCTGATGGATGGCGCGGGCGACCACGTCGCGAGGCGCGAGGTCGCCCAACGGGTGCTGGCCGGTCATGATCGAGACGCCGTTGGCATCCACCAGCACGGCGCCCTCGCCGCGCAGGGCCTCGCTGGCCAGGGGGGCGGGGTCGGCGTCCAGCGCCATGGCCGTCGGGTGGAACTGGACGAATTCGGGATCGGCGATGCGCGCGCCCGCCAGGGCGGCCAGGGCCAGGCCCTCGCCGAGCACCGCGCGCGGATTGGTGGTCAGGGCATAGAGGCCGCCAAGGCCGCCGGTGGCCAGGATGGTGGCGGGCGCGACGATCTCGCTCAGTACGCCGGCCTGCTCGACCAGGGCGCCGCGCACCCGGCCCTGGGCATCGGTGAGCAACGAGCGGACCCGCGCATTGGCCCGGATCTCCACATGCGCCTGAGCCATCGCCGCGGCGGCCATGGCGCGCATGATCTCGCGGCCGGCCTGGTCGCCCTTGACGCGGGCGACGCGGGCGCGGCCGTGGGCGGCCTCCAGGCTTTGTACGAAATGGCCCTGGGCGTCACGATCGAACGGCGCGCCGAGGGCGGCCAGGCGACCGACGGCGGCCGGTCCCTCGCGGGTAAGAAGTTCCGCCATCGGACGATCGACCAGGCCGGCGCCGGCGCTGACGGTGTCGTCGGCATGGCGTTCGGGGCTGTCGTCCTGGCCCATGGCCGCGGCCATGCCGCCTTGCGCCCAGGCGGAGGAACAGCCTTGCAGCAGGGGCGCGGCGCTCAGCACCAGCACCTTGCGCGGCGCGGCGGCCAGGGCCGCGGAGAGGCCAGCCAGCCCCGCGCCGATGATCAGGACGCCGTCGAAACGAATGCGCTCGGTCATGACAGCCTGCCCGTTCCGACCGAGGCGAAGGCAATGACGCCCATGCAAAGGGCCAGCGCCACCAGCCAGAGCGCCACCGAGGCGACCCATTCGGTGGCGCTCAGCGGCCGCGCCGGCGCGCGCAGCGTCTTGGCCCGGACGGCGCCCAGGGTGGCGATGCCGACAAAGGCGCCGAAGATCCAGTTGCCGGTGCGCACCGCCAGGACCACGGCGACCAGACCAACCAGGATCAGCGCGGCCTTTTCCAACAGCGGATGGATGCGCGCCAGGGCGGGGCCCAGCGCCTTGGAGCCGTCCAGCGGCGGGGCGGGCGCCAGGTTGATCAGGTTGATGAGACCGACGAAGAAGGCGCCGCCCAGCCAGCGGCCGTCGCCGGTCTGATGCGCCAGTAAGAAGAAAGGAATTGCGGCGAGCAGGCCGAAGCTCGGCCCGGCCAGCGAGATCAGGACGCCCTTGAAGTCGCTCTCCGGCGTCCGCTGCATGGTCGCCGCGCCGCCGACAAAGGGGATGATGCGGATGCGTCCAGGCCCGACGCCCGCGGCATTGATGGCCAGGACGTGGCCATATTCGTGCACCAGCACGCCGACTACGCCGGCCAGGGCCCAGATCCAGCCGTTATAATAGCCGATCAGGGCCGCCAGCAGCGCGCTGGAGGCGAGTGCCCAGCCGATCTCGGCGGCGGGCGACGGCTGGCGTGGGGCGGGGGTGTCCTGGACGGTCATGGACGGAACTCAGATCAGCTCCACATCGACATGGTGGCGGGCCTTGACCAGGTCGTAGCGGGCCGGGGTGGCGGGGGGCGGCATGTCGATCATGCGCTGGACGGCGAGGCGGGCGCGGGCGGCGATGGATGCCTCGACCTTGACCTCGAACTGGTGGTGCAGAAGCGCCTCGTAGATGTTCTCAAGCGTGATCCGCTTCATGTGCGGACAGAGGTTGCAGGGGCGCACGAATTCGGTCTCCGGCGCGTCGCAGGCGACGTTGTCGGCCATGGAGCATTCGGTGATCAGCACCACCTGGCGCGGTTTGCGGCGCATCACATAGTCGGTCATGGCCGCGGTCGAGCCGGCGAAATCGGCCAGCTCAAGCACCTCGGCCGGGCATTCCGGGTGGGCGAGAATCTCGGCGTGCGGATAGGCGGCGCGCAGCTCGATGATGTCGGTGGCGTCGAAGCGCTCGTGCACCTCGCAGCGGCCCTGCCAGGCGATGATCTTGATGGCGGTCTGGCGCGCGACGTTGCGGGCCAGGAACTCGTCCGGCAGCAGAATGACGCGGTCCACACCCCATTCGGCCGCGACATGCTCGACCACCTGCACGGCATTGGCGCTGGTGCAGCAGATGTCGATCTCGGCCTTCACCTCGGCGGTGGTGTTGATGTAGGCGACCACCGGCACGCCGGGATAGCGTTGCTTGATCAGCCGTACATCGGCGCCGGTGATCGAGGCGGCCAGCGAACAGCCGGCGCGCAGGTCGGGGATCAGCACGGTCTTGTCGGGGCAGATCACTTTCGAGGTCTCGGCCATGAACAGGACGCCGGCCTGGACGATGACCGCGGCGTCGGACTTGGCCGCCTCGCGGGCCAGACCAAGGCTGTCGCCGACATAGTCGCCGACGCCGTGGAAGATCTCCGGCGTCATATAGTTGTGCGCCAGGATGACGGCGTTCTTCTCGCGCTTCAGCGCGTTGATCGCGGCGACCAGCGGCGCCTGCAGCCGCCATTCCAGCGGGGTGACGCGCGTCTTGACCTTCTCCCAGATCGGGCCGGTTGCGGTCTCAACCTCGCTGGTGAACGCCAGCGGCATGGATCCGTCCGCCATAACTCCCCACTCCTCTTTTGCTCACTTTGAGCATTATCAGGCGCCGTAAAAACGCCGTGCATCACGCTTGGACGCCGGCGCGGCCCTGGCTTATGCTTTATCTGAGCATAAGTCATTCAGTCATATAGTCCGCCGCAAGGCCCCTGAAAAGAGGCTTTTTGTAACCGCCGATCACAAAACCGCGTGGTGCGGCCTCAGCCGAAGGCGGCGGGGTAGTCGATCCTGATCGGCCGATCGAGCGCGCCGGGGGTCAGCGCCAGCGCCATGAAGGCCGGTCGTCCGGCGAAGGGCGAGGCGATCTGGGCGGCGGCCTCGGCGGAGAAGCCAAAGCGCGGATAATAGGGCGGGTGGCCAAGCACCACGACGGCCTGCATTCCGGCGGCGCGACAGGCTTCGATGCCGGCGCGCGACAGGGCCGAGCCGACGCCGGTTCCTTGGTGCGACGGAGCCACCCCAAGCGGCCCAAGTCCGGCGACCGGCAGCGGCGGGTCGGTTCGCATGCGGCTGAACAGGACGTGGCCGACAACTTCGCCATCGACCTCGGTGACCAGTTCGACCAGGACAAGGCCTTCGGCGCGAACGCCCTCGATGATGCCGGCCTCGTCGCCGCTGGACTTGTCGAACGCCGCCTCGGTGACCGCGCGAATGGCGGCGTAGTCGTCGGCGACGGCCGGGCGGACCCTCACCAGGCGCCGATCTTGTTGGCTTCGGTGTGGCTGATCGGGTGGTGCGCGCGTCTGTGGTCTTCCTCGGCCAGGAAACGCACCGCCTCAAGCGCGGCCATGCAGCCCATGCCGGCGGCGGTGACCGCCTGGCGGTAGACGTCGTCGGTGACGTCGCCAGCGGCATAGACCCCCTCGATGGCGGTCGCGACCGTGCCGGGCTTCACCTTCAGATAGCCGCCCGGGTTCATCTCCAGCTGGCCGCGGAAGAGGTCGGAGGAGGGGGCGTGGCCGATGGCGATGAAGACGCCGTCGCACATGACCTCGGTGAGGGCGTCGGTCTTCAGGTTGCGCAAGGCCGCCCCGGTGACGCCGCGCGGCTCTTCCGTGCCCAGCACCGCCTCCAGCGCGGTGTCCCAGATCACCTGGATCTTCGGATGCGCGAACAGCCGGTTTTGCAGGATCTTCTCGGCGCGGAACTCGTCGCGGCGGTGAACGACGGTGACCTTGGAGGCGAAGTTGGTCAGGAACAGCGCCTCCTCGACCGCGGTATTGCCGCCGCCGACCACCAGCACCTCGCGGCCGCGATAGAAGAAGCCGTCGCAGGTGGCGCAGGCCGAGACCCCGAAACCCTGAAAGGTCTTTTCGGACTCCAGTCCCAGCCACTTGGCCTGGGCGCCGGTGGAGATGATGACGGTCTCGGCCAGCAGCACCGCGCCGGAATCGCAGACCAGACGGAACGGGCGTTTGGAAAGGTCGGCCTCGATGACGATGTCGCCCAGGATTTCCGCGCCGACGTGCTCGGCCTGGCTACGCATCTGCTCCATCAGCCAGGGGCCCTGGATCACCTCGGCGAAGCCCGGATAGTTCTCAACGTCGGTGGTGATGGTCAGCTGGCCGCCCGGCTCGAGGCCCGCGATCAGCACCGGCTCGAGCAGGGCGCGGGCGGCATAGACGGCGGCGGTGTAACCGGCGGGGCCGGAGCCGATGATGGCGCAACGAACGGAACGCGGCTCGGACATGGACAGGCTTTCAGATGCGGCCGTCACGGACGGCCATGAGTCTCGGGGCCACTATGTAGCTATTCCCCAGCTCGGGTGAAGGCGCGCGTTCATTCTGGCCGCCGCGCCTTGCCGTCATGCGGGCCCAAGGTTCGGGCGGGCACGTCGGTCCAGCGATCTTCGCGCGTGGCCTCGTGGACCGGATTGAGCGGATAGTGGATGCGGTTTTCGTCCTTGCTCGCCTCCCCGATCACCAGCAGGCGCACCTCCTCGTCGGTATTGTTCAGGAAGGTGTGGCAGATGCCCGTTCCGGCCGGAAATCCCACCGCGTCGCCGGGCTTCAAGGCATGCAGATGCCCGTCGATCCAGGCGTCCGGCCGGCCTTCGAGCACATAGACGAACTCCTCCTCGGCGCTCTCGGCGTGCGGATAGGACGTGCGCCGGCCGGGCGCGAGGCGCTCGTGGTGGATGCCGATGCGGGTCAGGCCCAGCGCGCGGCCGAGCGGCGCGCCAATGGACATCAGCTCCGAGTCGCCCGGATAGTGGCTGTCGTCCTCGCCTTCCAGGGCGGTCCAGTGGGCGATGAAGTCAGGGCGATCGGGCATGGGTGGTCTCTTCAGACGATGACGCAAGGTGCGCGCATCCTAATCCTGGCCGACGCCGGCGCCAAAGTCGGCGGCGGGCACATCATGCGCTGCCTGACCCTGGCCGAGGCGCTGACACGCGCCGGGGCCGAGTGCGCCTTCGTGGCCGGGCCGGCGGCGTGGGCGGTGCTCGACGCCTTTGCCCAGGCGCCGGTCGAGGTCTTCCCGCTCGATGAGGAGGCGAGCGCCTCGGAGCTGGCGGCGGCCGGCGTCAGGGTCGCGCGAACCTGGTCGGCCAGCGGGCTGGTCGCCGACCATTACGGCTTCGGCCCCGGCGACGACGCGACCCTCAGCGCGGCTTGCGAGCGTCTGCTGATCATCGACGATCTCAGACGCCGGCACGCCCACGGCCTGGTTCTGGATTCCAATATTGGCCGC
>CALAEG010000393.1 GCA_937890965.1 uncultured Caulobacteraceae bacterium
GCGCGCCACTTCTTCAGGGCGTCCATGGTCAGCTCGACGTGCTTGGAGGGGTCGAGGTCGGAATAGGCGAAGATCACCTTGTGGTCCGGTGTGATCACATAGGAGGTGCGGTTCGAGTGGCCGGGGAACATGGCAAGCGTCGAATCATAGCTCTTGGCGATCGACAGGTCGGCATCGGCGGCGACCGGGAACTTGGAGCGGCACTCGCTGGTGGAGAATTCAGCCAGCCGGTCGATATTGCCGGCAGTGACGCCGATCACGGTGGCGCCCAGCTTGTCGTAATCAGCGGTGGCGTCGGCGAAGTCGTGCGCCTCGACCGTGCAGCCCTTGGTGAAGGCCGCCGGGAAGAAATAGAGCACGACCGGGCCCTTCCTCAGCGCGCTGTCCAGGTTGAAGTTGAAGGACTTGCCGCCCATCGCGGCCGGGGCGCTGAAATCGGGGGCGTGAGCGCCGACCGCAAGCGCGGCCAGGGCCGGCGTCGCGGCGGCGAAGGCCGCCAGGGCGGCGACGGCGAGCAGGGTCTTTCTCATCGCAACTTCCTTGACGGTCTTATTCGGCGAGTTTGGCACGACTTCGCCAACGAAAACACCGCGATCGCACACCCGGCTTGCCGATATCGCTCCTTTCCCCTAACCCTCCGGCGCGAATTCGCCGTTGTCTGACTGGGAGCACCCATGGGCCTCGCCTTCGTCTTTCCAGGTCAGGGCAGCCAGGCCGTTGGCATGGGAACCGAGTTGGCCGAGGCCTTCGCGGCCGCCCGCGAGGTGTTCGAAGAGGTCGATGACGCGCTGGGCCAGAAGCTTTCCAAGCTGATGCGCGACGGCCCGATCGAAGACCTGACCCTGACCGAGAACGCTCAGCCGGCCCTGATGGCGGTCAGCATGGCGGTGGTGCGCACGCTGGAAAACGAACTCGGCGTCCCGATGACCAAGGCGAGCTTCGTGGCCGGCCATTCGCTTGGCGAATATTCCGCCCTGGCCGCGGCCTCGGCGATCACGCTGGGCGACACCGCGCGGCTCTTGCGGCTTCGCGGCCAGGCCATGCAGCGGGCGGTTCCGGTCGGCGAAGGCGCCATGGCCTCGCTGATCGGCCCGAAGACCGATGTGGCCCTGGCCGAGGCGGCGGCTGCCGTCGGCGCTGAGATCGGGGTCTGCGTCGTCGCCAACGACAACAATGCCGGCAATGTGGTGATCTCCGGCGACAAGGCCGCGGTCGACCGGGCGATCGAGGCGGCCAAGGCCATGGGCGCGCGGGCCATTCCGCTGAACGTCTCCGCGCCCTTCCATTGCCCGCTGATGCAGCCGGCCGCCGACGAGATGGCCGAGGCGCTTGCCGCGGCCCTGATCGTCCCGCCGCGCGCGCCGCTGGTGGCCAACATCACCGCCCGGCCCGTGCTGGATCCGGGCACGATCCGTCGGCTGCTGGTCGAGCAGGTCACCGGCCGCGTGCGCTGGCGCGAGAGCATCGAGTGGCTGGCGGGCGAGGGCGGCGTCACCCGCTTCGCCGAGGCCGGCGCCGGCAAGGTGCTGACCGGCATGGCCAAGCGCATCGCGCCCGACGCCGATGCGGTCGCCCTGAACACCCCGGCCGATCTCGAAGCCTTCGCCAAGTCGCTTTAAGGAGGCCGCATGTTCGATCTTTCCGGCAAGACAGCCCTGGTCACCGGCGCCTCCGGCGGCATCGGCGGCCCGATCGCGCGCGCCCTGCACGCCCAGGGCGCGGCGGTGGTGCTGTCCGGCACCCGCCAGGCGGCGCTCGACGTCCTCGCCGGTGACCTGGGCGAGCGCGCCAAGACCCTGACCTGCGACCTGACTGACCCGGCCAGCGTCGACGGCCTGATCGCCGCGGCCGATGCCTTGGGCGCGCCGATCGACATCCTGGTCGCCAATGCCGGGGTCACCCGCGACAACCTGCTGGTGCGGATGAAGGACGAGGAGTGGGAGTCCGTGCTCCGGGTCAATCTCGACGCCTATTTCCGTCTGTCGCGCGCGGCGCTGCGCGGCATGATGCGTCGCCGCTGGGGGCGAATCATCGGCATCACCTCGATCGTCGGCGTGATGGGCAATGCCGGCCAGGCCAACTATGCCGCCTCCAAGGCCGGCATGATCGGTTTCAGCAAGTCCCTGGCCCAGGAGGTCGCCCAGCGGTCGATCACCGTCAATTGCGTGGCGCCCGGCATGATTGTCAGCCCGATGACCGATGCGCTGACGGATCAGCAAAAACAGATGATTATGAGCCGGATTCCCGCCGGACATCTGGGCGTCGGCGAGGATATCGCCGCAGCCTGCGTCTATCTGGCCTCGGATGAGGCGGCCTACGTCACCGGCCAGACCCTGCACGTCAACGGCGGCATGGCCATGGTTTGAGCTTGAGACCGGCCGCTAGTCTGGCCAAAAGGAACATGCTACGCCCAAAATCGACTGGGCCAGATAAGACAGAAGGCTCGAGAAACAGGTTCAGTTCGGACGCGGCGCGCTGTCGCTTGCAACCGATCACTTAGACAAGGGGTTAGAAGCGTATGTCCGATACACTCGAACGCGTCCGTAAGATCGTGATCGAGCACCTGGACGCCGATCCGGAGAAGGTCACTGAAAAGGCCTCTTTCATCGACGACCTGGGCGCCGACAGCCTCGACAATGTCGAACTCGTCATGGCCTTTGAAGAAGAGTTCGACATCGAGATTCCGGACGATGCGGCGGAACATATCCAGACCGTCGGCGACGCGGTGAAGTTCATCGACGAGCGTCTCGCCGCCTGATCTCGCCTCCCGGGCCATCTAAAGCCGTCGCGTCGCGTGCATCCTCGCGGCCGACGGCTTAATGCTATTTGAGCATCGTGAAGGACACCTCATGCGCCGCGTCGTCATTACGGGTCTGGGCATGGTCACCCCGCTCGGCTGGGGGGTGAAGCACACTTGGTCGGCCCTGATCGCGGGCAAGTCCGGCGCCGGCCGCATCACCGCCTTCGACACCACCGACTATGCCTGCCAGGTGGCCTGCGAAGTGCCGCGGGTCAGCGGGCGTGGCGGCGGCGGCGCGGACATCGCGGGCTCGTTCGATCCGGACAGGGTGATGGCGCCCCGCGACCAGCGCCGCATCGACGACTTCATCCTCTATGCGGTGGCGGCCGCCGAGGAGGCCCTGAACGACGCCAACTGGTTGCCGCAGACGCAAGTAGACCAGGAGCGGACCGGGGTGATTCTCGGCTCCGGCATCGGCGGCCTGGGGACCATCGCCGCGACCGCGATCGAATTGCACGAAAAGGGCCCGCGGCGGGTCAGCCCCTTCTTCATTCCCTCGGCCCTGATCAACCTGGCCTCGGGCCAGGTCTCGATCCGCTATGGCCTGAAGGGCCCGAACCACTCGGTGGTGACCGCCTGCGCCACCGGCGCCCATGCGGTCGGGGATGCCGCCCGGCTGATCCAGTTCGGCGACGCCGACGTCATGGTCGCCGGCGGGGCGGAAGCTGCGATCTGCCCGCTGGGCATAGCCGGCTTCATCGCCTGCCGCGCCATGTCGACCAATTTCAACGACACGCCGGAACGGGCGTCCAGGCCCTATGACAAGGACCGCGACGGTTTCATCATGGGCGAGGGGGCCGCGGCCCTGGTGCTCGAGGAGTACGAGCACGCCAAGGCGCGCGGCGCGCAGATCTATGCCGAAGTCGCCGGCTACGGCCTGGCTGGCGACGCCTTTCACATCACCTCGCCGGCTCCGGACGGCGACGGCGGTTTCCGCGCCATGAAGAGTGCGATCGGCCACGCCGGCATCGATCCCTCGGACATCGACTATATCAACGCCCATGGCACCTCGACGCCGGTCGGCGACGAGATCGAGCTGGGCGCCGTCGAGCGCTTGCTGGGCCAGGCGGCGGGCAAGGTGGCCATGTCCTCGACCAAGTCGGCGATCGGGCACCTGCTGGGCGCGGCCGGCGCGGTCGAGGCCGCCTTCACGGCGCTGGCCATCCGCGACCAGATCGCCCCGCCGACCATCAATCTGGACAATCCGTCGGTGGACACCCCGATCGATCTCGTGCCGCACAAGGCCAAGCCGATGAAGATCGACGTGGCGCTGTCGAACAGCTTCGGCTTCGGCGGCACCAACGCCTCGCTGGTCCTGAAGAAGGTCTCGTGAGCGAAAGGGGCCCGATCCGCCGGCCGCCGCCGCCCCGCGGGCTCTCCCTGACCCGGCGGCTGGCGATCACGGGCGGCAGCGGCCTGGCCACCCTGGGCATCTTCCTGATGCTGCTCGCCCTGATCGCCGTCTGGCTCTATCAGGGGCCCGGACCCGCCGCCCACAACGGCGCCCCTACCAATGTAATCCTGCGGCCCGGCGCCAGCCTGCCCGAGATCGCATCGACCCTGAAGCGCGACCACGCCATCGGCTCGTCGACCATCTTCATCATCACCGCCCAGATCAGCGGCGCCGCCCGCCACCTGAAGGCCGGCGAATACGAATTCGCCCCCCATGCCTCGATGGCCAGCGTCATGGGCATGATCCGGCGCGGCGAGATCGTCCACCACATGCTGACCATCCCCGAGGGCCTCACCTCCGAGGCCGCCGTCGATGTATTGGCCGGCTCCGACATCCTGACCGGCTCGGCCCCGATTCCGCCGGAAGGCGCCATTCTGCCGGAGACCTACGAGATCCGACGCGGCGAGGATCGGGCCGCCGTGCTGCAGCGGATGATGGACGCCCGCGACCAGCTGCTGGCCGGGCTCTGGGCGCAGCGGCGGCCCGACCTGCCGCTGGCGACGCCCGAGGACGCGGTCATCCTGGCCTCGATCGTCGAGAAGGAGACCGCGCTCGCCAGCGAGCGGCCACGGGTGGCGGCGGTGTTCCTGAACCGCTTGCAAAAGGGCATGAAGCTGGAATCCGACCCGACCGTCATTTTCGGCGTCAGCCGCGGGGTTCCGCTCGGGCGCGGCTTGCTGGAGTCTGAGCTGAAAGCGCCAACCCCCTATAATACCTATGTAATACCCGGGTTGCCGCCGACGCCGATCTCCAATCCTGGACGGGCCTCACTGGCGGCGGTCATGGACGCGCCACGCACCGACGAACTCTATTTCGTCGCCAATGGGACGGGCGGCCACGCCTTCTCCGCCACCCTGGAGCAGCACCAGAAGAACGTCGACCAGTGGCGGGCGATCGAACACGGCGGCAAGCCGCTCGCCGCCCCGACACCAGGAGCGCACTAAGGTGGCGCTCTCGGGCATGACCGGCTTCGCGCGCGTGGACGGGGCCGCCGGCGGCTGGACCTGGACGCTCGAGACCCGCTCGGTCAACGGACGCAGCCTGGAGACGCGCTTTCGCGGGCCGGGCGGCTTCGACGGGCTCGAGCGCGCCGCCCGCGACGGCGCCCAAGGCCGTTTCCAGCGCGGCCAGCTGAACGTGACCCTGCAGGCTCGCCGCGCCAGCGAAGAGGGCGGCGTGCGGATCAACGCCGAGCAGATCGAGCGCTATCTGGACTTCTGCCGGCCCTATGTGGAGTCCGGCCGCGCCACCCTGCCGTCCTTCGACAGCCTGTTGAGCCTGCCGGGGGTGATCGATTCGAGCGGCGAGCTCGAGGCCCCCGAAGCACTGGCCGCGGCCGAGGCGGCGATGGCCGCGGCGATCGGCGATGGACTCGATCGGCTGCGGGCGGCGCGGCTGGAGGAGGGTGCGGCCCTGGCGCCGGTGCTGTCCGGCCTGATCGACCGGATCGAAGCCCAGGTCGCGGCGGCGGAGGTCGAGGCCCACGCTCAGCCGGTACTGCTGAAGGAGCGCTTCGCCAAGCGGATGGCCGAACTGGTCGATCGCGGCGGCGACCTGAACGAACGGATCGTGCAGGAGGCCGCGGTGATGGCCGGCCGCGCCGATGTGCGCGAGGAGCTCGACCGGCTGACCAGCCACGTACAGGCGGCCAGGACCCTGTTGTCGGCGGACGGTTCGGTCGGTCGCCGGTTGGATTTTCTTACCCAAGAATTCATGCGCGAAGCCAATACCCTGTGTTCGAAGTCCGCCACCACCGCCCTGACCGGGATCGGCCTGGAGCTGAAAGCCACGGTCGATCAGCTTCGCGAGCAGGTGCAGAATGTCGAGTGAACGCGCCCGACGCGGGCTTTTGCTGGTGGTCTCCAGCCCGTCCGGCGCGGGCAAGACCTCGCTGTCGCGGCGGCTGGTCGCCGATAACCCGTCGCTCGACCTGTCGATCTCGGTGACCACGCGCGCGCCGCGCCCGGGCGAGGCGCATGGCCGCGAATATGATTTCGTCGATCGGGCCGTCTTCGACTCCATGGTCGACGAGAACGCCTTCATGGAATGGGCCGAGGTGCATGAGCACCGCTACGGCACGCCGGGGGTGCCGGTGGTCCTGGCGGTCTCGGCCGGGCAGGACGTGCTGTTCGACATCGACTGGCAGGGCGCCGCGGCAATCGCCGCGGCCGCGCCGGAGGAGGTTGTGCGCGTCTTCATCCTGCCGCCCTCCATGGCCGACCTGGCGCGGCGCCTGCACGCGCGCGCCCAGGACGCCGAGGACGTGATCGAGCGGCGGCTGAAGCGCGCCTATGGCGAGATCGAGCACTGGACCGAGTACGACTACGTCATCGTCAACGAGGATTTCGACGCGGCCTATGCCGAACTGGCCCACATCTACCGCGCCGAACGGCTGAAGAGAGTGCGCAACCCAGGACTGGCGCCGTTCGTGGCCGGGTTGCTGGCCGAGCGGCTCTAGCTCGCGAGCGTGGCGCTCGCCAGCGCCAGGAAGTCCTCGACCGAAATGACTTCGGCGCGAAGATTGGGGTCGACGCCGGCCGGCTCCCACAGGGCCGCCCCGCCGACGGCCTTGAGACTGGAGCGGAGCATCTTGCGACGCTGGCCGAAGGCGGCGGCCGTCACCCGCTGAAGCGCGCCCAACAGGGCGTCGGACGGACGTTCGGCCTTGGGCGTGAAGCGCACGACGGCGGACTCCACCTTGGGCGGCGGGGTGAAGGCGCGCGCGGGCAGGGCCATGACCGTCTCAGCCGTCGAGACCGCCTGGGCGATGACCGACAGGCGCCCATAGGCTGATTGGCCTGGCTGGGCGGTGATCCGGTCGGCCACCTCCTTCTGGAACATCAGGGTCATCGAGACCGGGTGCAGCGGCCCGGTCAGCCACTTAATCAGCAAGGGGGCGCTGATGTTGTAGGGCAGGTTGGCGACGATGCGCACCGGCTCGCCGGCGGCGACCAGGCGGGTCTCGTCCATGGCCAGGGCGTCGCCCTGGATCACCTTCAGGCGGCCCTCGGCGGCCTCGGCCAACTCCGCCAGCATGGGCGCGAAACGGGCGTCGCGCTCGATGGCGATCACCCGCGCGCCGGCCTGCAACAGGCCGCGGGTGAGGCCGCCGGGACCCGGGCCGACCTCGATCACCACGCCCTCGTCGAACGGGCCGGCGAGGCGGGCGATCTTGGCGGTGATGTTCAGGTCGAGCAGGAAGTGCTGGCCGAACGCCTTCTTGGCGTCGAGGCCATGGGCGGCCAGGCCGTCGCGCAGCGGCGCAAGACGGTCCAGGGTCACGCCGCGGCGCTCAGTCCCCGCCGGCGCGCGGCGACGTCGTGGGCCAGGCGGATGGCGGCGATCAGGCTGTCGGCGCGGGCCAGGCCCCGACCGGCGATGTCGAAGCCCACCCCATGGTCCGGCGAGGCGCGCACGATGGGCAGGCCCAGCGTCACATTCACCCCGCCCCAGAAATCCAGCATCTTCACCGGGATCAGCGCCTGGTCGTGATACATGCAGACCACCGCGTCATAGGTCTCGCGCGCCTCGTCGTGGAACAGGGTGTCGGAGGGCTTGGGGTCGGTGCAATCGACGCCCAGGTCGCGCAGGGTGCGCGCGGCCGGGCCGATGATCTCGATTTCCTCGCGACCCAGCGAGCCGCCTTCGCCGGCGTGCGGATTGAGGCCGGCCATGGCGAGCCTCGGCCGATCGACGCCGAAATCGTTGCGCAGCGCCCGGGCGGTGACCAGGGCCGTATTGACCACCCGCTCGATGCTGAGCGCGGCCGGCACGTCGCGAAGCGGCAGGTGGATGGTGACGAGGCTGACCTTCAGGTCGCCGGCGGTCAGCATCATCACCGGGCCGCGCGGGCCGTCATGGCGCGTGGTCGTGGTCAGTTCGGCGATGAATTCGGTGTGGCCGGGATAGGCGAAGCCGGCCTGGTAGAGCGGCGCCTTGGCGATCGGCGCGGTGACCACCGCCTCGACCTCGCCCGACAGCGCCAGGCCGACGGCGGTCTCGATCCAGCGGATCACGCCGGTCGCATAGGCCGGATCGGCGCGGCCGGCCACGACCTGGGCCTGCAGCGGCAGGTCGAGCACGGGCAGGGCGGTGGAGAAGACCCGCACCGCCTCGTCGGCGTTGGTCACGCGCTGCAAGGCCGACGCGCCGGCGGCGGTGGCCGCGTTCAACACCTCCAGATCGCCGACGACCATGAAGGCCGGCCCGCTCTGGCGCAGGGCGCGCCAGGCCTTGACGACAATTTCAGGTCCGATGCCCGCCGGGTCGCCCAGGCTCAAGGCAAGCGGCTTCGGCGTCACGGGAACTCTATGGTCGCCGAATTACGCAGGTCGCGAAGCTGGCGTTTGGAGATCAGCGAAATCTCCTGCTCCTTGAGGCGCGCCTCGATCTCGTTGGTGGGGGGGATGTTGACGCCCGCCTGCCGGCGTCCGCAGACCGCGATCAGGTGCAGGCCCGCATCGGTGCGGATGGGCTCGCTGACCTGGCCGGCGGTGAGCGACTGAACGGCGTCGCGGAATTCGGGCTTCAGGTCCTTGAGGTCGGCTTCGCCGAGATCGCCGGCCACCACACCGTCGACCTTGGCGGCCCTGGCCTCCAGACCGTCGCAGCCGTCCTTGAGTTCGCCGCGCAGGGCCATGAGCTTGCGCTGTGCGTCGGCCACAGCCTGCGGCGTGGCGTCGGGCGGCAGGCTGATGGCGGCCTGCTTCAGGGAGATCAACTCGGCGGTCGAGCCGGCGCGCTTGTCGCGCAGCAGAATGATATAGACGCCGTTCGGGGCGTCGATCGGCCTGGAAAGCTCGCCAGGACGCAGCTGTTCGACGACCGGGCGCAGCTCGGCCGGAAGCTGCGCCTCGCTCAGCCAACCCGCGTCGCCACCGGTGGCCGCGGTGGAGGCGGAGGAGAACTGCCGCGCGACCTGGGTGAACGGCGCGCCCTGCTGCAGTTGGGTGACCAGTTGGGCGCCGGCGGCCTCCGCCTGCGGTATGCCGCCGGCATGGTCGGCGTCGAGGAGGATTTCGCCGAGCAGATATTGCGGCTGGGAGGCCTGGGCTTCGATCTCGCTGACGACGGCGTTGACCTGCGCCTGGCTGATCTTCAGACGCGAGCCGCCATAGCGGCCATGCATCCAATCCTGCCAGCTGATGTCGGCGCGAACCTGGGCGCGAAAGGTGGCGGGCTCGATGCCGGCGTTGGCGAAGGCTTCCAGCAGGCGCTCGCCGGACTTGTAGGGCGACTGTTGCGCGATTTCGTCGATCCTGTGGTTCACCGCGTCGTCGTCGGCGACGATCTTGAACTTCTGGTCCTTCTCGGCGCGGCGCACCTCCTGCATCTCCAGCGCCTCGTCGATCAGCTCGTTGACCGCCTCCTGCTCGAACTGGGGCGTGTTCTGCGCCGTCGGCTGCACACCGCTGGTGGCGACCAGCAAAAGCACGCGCTGCTGCAGGTCATAGCTGGAGATGACGTTGTCGTTGACGATGGCGACGACGCCCTGCCGCAAGGTCGACGGCGCCTCTTGCGCGCGCGCCGTTACCGCCAGGGCCGCCAAAGCCGTGATCGCCGCGGCCATACTCGCCGCCCTGCCCATCCGCATCATCTTACGAGGTCGATCCCTTGTCTCTAATCGCCGCAAGCTATCGCCTTAGCGGACTTCGCCGTTATTGTACCCTTGGTCACCCAATGTGGCGAGCGTTAGGCGCAGAAAGACCGCGTCAGAAGCGCCCAGGGCCCCGACGACGGTGTTCTGGCGCCGATAGATCACCGCCACCTTTATGCAGTCGTCCCTATAGACCAGTCCGAGGTCGACCAGGGTCCACTTGTTGACCTCGATGTCGCGGATGGCGTCGAAATCGAAGCCCCAGTGCTGTGTCACCAGGATCTCGCTGCCCATCTCGAAGTTTCTCACCGGCCCGGTGATCTGGGTGTTGTCGTCCAGGTAGCGGACATAGCCGTTCATGCGCGAAGTGGCGAAATTCACCCCGGCCTCGACGCGCTCGACGCCCAGCTGGTCACTGATCAGGGCGCGGCCGAAGACCGAAAGGCCGTCGACGGGCGTGGAATCGGCGGCGAGCACCCAGTCGGACGCCGTGCCGTTCAGGCCAGTCTTGGTCGGGAAGACGTTGGTCGGCTCGGCGCGGAAGGTGCGTCCGACCAGCAGGCTGGCGTTCAAGCCGGCGCCCCATTGGAAGGTGGCCTGCTCGCCGACATTCAGCCGCTGGCCGCCCTCATAGAGATCGAAGCCGTTGAACTTCTCCGGCGAGAACAGGTTGGTCTCGTCATAGGAGAAGACCACGTCGTCCATGTTGGGAATGGCCGGATTGACCCTGTAGTTCGGCGACAGGGCCAGCTGGGCGATCGGGTCCAGCACGATGGTGGTCGAGCCGACCTGGCGAATCAGCGGCCAGCTCACGGTGACCCCGGCGGTTTCCAGCCCTTGGGTGACGGACTGGGTGCGCGCGGCGGTGGTCATGTTGGAGACGTCGTAGACATCGACGCGGCCATTGGCGAACGGCTCGATGCGCACGCCGTTGGGGGTGGTGAAGGTGCGGATCCAGTCGGCCTCGCCGGAGGCTCGGTCGTCATAGCCGGAGAGGGTGGGCACGATCGCCGATTCGTCGAAATTGAGCAGGACCGCGTTGCCGATCAGTCTCAGATGCCCGCCCAGCACATTGAACGGCACGTCGTAACGGCCCTCGACCAGCGGGGCGACGGTCGGGAAGGTTCGGTTCTTGTCGGTGGTCCGCAGGCCCTGGAAGTCGAGCGCGGCGATGGAGAGGTAGGAGTTGCCGTCCTGGCGTGTGGCGTAGAGCTGCGACAGCAGGCGCTGGCTGTCCGACAGGAAGAGGCCGTGATCGGCATAGGCGCTGGGGATGTCGTACTTGTCGAAGATCAGCGGGTCGGAGGTGCGGTCGGCGGTGAATCCCCACGACCAGTGCGGCGTCAGGTTGAAGTCGCCATTGGCCAGGATGAAGGAGCGCGAGGTCAGCGGCCCGAACTTGGTGCCGTTGCCGTTGAAGTCCTGCTCATAGGTGTAGCCGAGGCGGGCGTTCAGCTCGCCCGAATAGAACCGGTCGCGCCAGCTCAGGTTCATGAACGGGTTCACCTTGGTGTTGATCTGTGGGCTGAAGATCAGATCCTGGGACGGTGAAATGACCCAGAGGATCGGCTGCTGGTAGGAGGGGCCGCGCTTGCCGGTGGCCGAGATCTGCGGCACCAGCAGGCCCGAGGCCCTCGGCGCATCCGGATCGGGGTGGGAGAAGAAGGGCGTGTAGAGGACCGGCAGGCCCTTAATCCGGATGGTGGCGTTGCGATAATAGACCAGGTGGCGGGTGTGATCCTCGATGATACGGTCGGCCTCGATCGACCAGGTCGGCGTGACGGGCGCGCCGTTCGCCGCGCAAATCTGGCACGGGGTGAAGATCGCCCGGTCGAGCTCTTCGACCGTCTCGCTGCGCCGGATGGCCACGTCGGCGGCGAACTTGGCGGTGAGCTTCTGGTTGATCGGCAACTGGGCTGAGAAACCCCTGGCGAAACCCGCGCGCATCTTGTCGTCGAGCACCAGGTGCTGGGCGAATTCGGCGCTGCCGTCGGCATTGATGATCTGGGCGTTGCCGTCGGCGGTGACGATGCCGGTGGCCCCGTCATAGGTCAGGCTGTCGGCACGCAGGGTGCGGCCCTGATAGCGGCCCTCGACCTTGCCGCTCGCCGTCCACGTGTTGGCCTTGTCGTCACGAACCAGGGTGTCGGCTTCGAGATAGAAGCCCTGGTCGCCAAGGCCGTCGTCGGTCTGGCTTAGGGTCGGCGCCGGCGGCGGCGGTTTATGCACGTCGAGCGGCAGCGCCGGGGTGGGCTGGCCGGGCACGTGCACCGGAAGCTCGTTGACCGTCTGGGCCCAGGCGCCGGAGGCGAACAGAAAGGCCAGCGCCGCACCGGCGCAGAGGCTCGATCTGACCGTCCCAATCCGCGCCCGCCCGCCGACGCCCATCAGACGATACTTCCCCACTGGACACGGCGAAGAGGGCCGGACTGACTGTCTTATCCGCCTAACCGTCCTCGGTATAGAAAAGCAAGGTGAAGCCGGACAATAGCGCCACAACCGGCGGCGTCCAGGCCGCGGCGAAGGGCGGGATGGCGTTGGCTTCGCCCAATGCGCCGCAGAACTGATTGAAAAAGAACAGCGCAAAGCCGAGCGCCACGCCCGCGCCGGCCAGGGTGGCGACGCCGCCAAGACGAATCAGCCTGAGCGAAAAGGCCGCGGCCAGGATCGACATGGCCGCGAACAGCAGCGGCGTCGCCAGCAGCTCCTGCAGCTGCAAGCGATAGCCGGTGGCGGAAAATCCCGCCCGTTCGGTGCGCGCGATGGCCCCCCACAGCGTCCAGAAGGGCACCGCCTTTGGCGAGGCGTAGCGTTCCAGCGCGTTGCGCCCATCCAGCGACGAGGGAATGGATAGCGTGTCGTAGCGCTGCGCCTCGGCGCCCGGCGTCGCCTCGCGCGCCCCGCTCAGCAGCCAATGGCCGGGCATCAGCCAGGCCTGGGTCGCCTCGACGCGGCGGGAAAACTGCGCCGCGCCCTGGCCGCTGACGGTGGAGATGAACAGCGAGACGCCGCGCAGGCGCAGCATGCCGTGGTCGTCGTCGCCGGCGCGGGCGCGGATGACGATCTGGGTCTGGGCGTCGCCCTGGCGCAGCCAGATGTCCTTCAGGCCCTGCGACTGCACGCCTTCCAGCAGCGCGTTTCGTTCGCGCTCGAACTGGGCGTTCATGGTCGAGGCCAGGGGGTTGAACAGGCCCACCGTCACCATCCCGATCACAAAGGCCGCGCCGGCCGCCGGCAGGATGAATCGCCAGGCGGAGACCCCGGCCGCGCGCATGGCGATCAGCTCGCTCTTGCGGTTGAGGTCGACGAAGGCCCCGAGCACGCCGAACAGGAAGGCGAATGGCAAGAGGACCAGGATAACCGACGGCGTATTCAGCGCTGTCAGCCTCAGGATCTCGTTGTAACCGACATCGACCTGGTTGCCGACGGTGCGCGACAGCTCGACGAAATCGACCAGCGCCACCACCGTGGTCAGGATGGCCAGCGCCGCCAGCACCGCCAGCAGGGAGTGGCCCATCACATAGGTCTCGATGCGGGTGAGCCTCAGCCTCATGCCGCCGGGCTCGCCATCAGGCTGGACCCGGTCAGGGGCGCCATGGGGATGAAGCGGCTGACCGGCTGGCGGAACAGCTGCCGCCAGGCCCAGAACCCCGCCGCCAGCGGGATGGCGTACTGCAGCACATTGGCCCAGACCGCGCTGTCGCAGAGCGCCTGGGCGCCGACGCCGAGAATGCGCGCCAGCCCCGCCGCCGCGCCGACGGCGACGATGCGCCTGGCATAGCCAAGGCGGCTGAACGGCCCGCCGATGACAGCGGCCAGGGCCATGGCCATGAAGGCGATGGTGTAGAGCGGCGTGGCCAGCCGGGCATTGGCCTCGGCCAGCATCTTCACCCGGTTCTGCCGCTCCCAGGCCTGGGTCAGGTCCGGATAGAGCAGTTCGTGCAGATAGCGGTCGGGCACCTTGTAGGTGACGGCGTCCTTGGCGGACATAAAGTCCGACAGATCAAAGGTGTATTCGTCGAACTTGAGGTAGTTCAGCACGCCGGCCTTGGAGAATTCCTGGCTGGAGCCGTTGCGCATGGTCAACACCGGCGCACCGTTGCGCTTGCCCAGCTTGCCCGAGGCGGCGATGAAGGTGGTGTCGCCGCCGCCGACCTTCTCCTTCAGCACGAACAGGTTCCGCAGCGTGCCGTCCTGGGCGGCGTCCTGGGCATAGACGGTCAGCCCCGGCGACGGCTCGGTGAACTGGCCCGGCTCGACCAGGCTGGCGGCCAGGTCGGTCCTGATCTTGAACAGTTCGACGCGCATGGCGCGCTCGCACAGCGGCGCGATCCAGAGATTGACCACCAGCGTGATCAGGGCCGCGCCCACGGCCAGCCGCATGGCCGGCGCGATCACCCGCCAGCGGCTCATCCCGCTGGCGAAACAGACCACGATCTCCTGCTCGGTATGCAGCCGGTTCAGCGCCACCAGGCCGGCGACGAAGATGGCGATCGGCAAGACCATGGCCAGAAGCTGTGGCATGGCCAGCAGCGTGATCTCCGCCAGGACGAAGGCGCTCTGGCCCTGCTTGATGATGATGTCGAGCGCTTCCAGGCTCTGGCTGAGCACGCCGACAGTGCCAAGGGCCAGCGTGGCCAGCAGGGTGGGCCCGAGCAGTTGGCGAAACAGGTATCGATCGAGGAGACGCATTCAAGCCGATCGCGGTGAGGGAGAAGGGCCGTTGCGACGCCCGACCTGGCGGGTCATGTTCTACACGTCGTATGCGGCGCTCGCCAACCGCATCCAGGAGTTCCGTCATGCAGATCGAGTTTGTCGCCGCCAGCGAGGCTGAAACCTCTTCAGGGGCCTGGGCCAGCGCCGCGTTCGAGGGCGGCGGGCTGTCGCCGGGCGCGACCCGGTTCGACCAGGCGGCCGGCGGCGCGCTGACCCGCGCCATGGCGGCGGCCAGGTTCACCGGCGCCAAGGGCAAGACGCTCGAAGTCTTGGCGCCGCCGGGCGTCGAGGCGTCCCACGCGCTGCTGATCGGGGTCGGACCCCAGGGCGGCTTCAACGCCGCCCGCGTCGAACTGGCGGCGGCCCAGGCCTATCAGGCCCTGAAATCCTGCGGCGCCGAGAGCCTGACGCTCAGTCTGGTCGGCGCCTCGGCGGCGCTCGCCGCCGGCGCCGCGCTGGGCGTCCGCCTGGCCGCCTATCGCTTCGACCGCTACCGCACCCGCGAAAAGGCCGACGCCAAGCCGACGATTCGGACGGTGCGCATCGCCGTCGACGACGTCGCCGCCGCCAAGGACGCCTATGCGCCGCTGGCCGCCCTGGCCGATGCGGTGATCTTCGCCCGCGACCTGGTCTCCGAGCCGGCCAACATCCTCTATCCGGCGGAGTTCGCCAGTCGTGTGAAGGCCTTGGAATCGCTTGGCCTTGCGGTCGAGATCCTCGGCGAGGCCGAGATGACCAAGCTCGGCATGGGCGCCCTGCTCGGCGTCGGCCAGGGCAGCAGCCGGGAGAGCCAGCTCGCGGTCATCCAGTGGAAGGGCGGCGGCGACGAGGCCCCGCTCGCCTTCGTCGGCAAGGGGGTCTGTTTCGACACCGGCGGCATCAGCCTGAAACCCGCCGACGGCATGGAAGACATGATCTGGGACATGGGCGGCGCGGCGGCCGTCACCGGCCTGATGCACGCGCTCGCCGGCCGCAAGGCCAAGGTCAACGCGGTGGGAATCCTCGGCCTGGTCGAGAACATGCCCGACGGCAATGCGCAGCGGCCGGGCGACATCGTCACCTCCATGTCGGGACAGACCATCGAGGTGATCAATACCGACGCCGAGGGCCGGCTCGTGCTGGCCGACGCCCTCTGGTACGTGCAGGACCGCTTCAAACCCAGCCTGATCGTCGATCTGGCCACCCTGACCGGCGCCATCGTGGTGGCGCTCGGTCACGATTTCGGCGGCCTCTATTCGAACAACGAGGAGCTGGCCGAGCGGCTGCTCAAGGCCAGCCAGGCCTCGGGCGATTGGCTGTGGCGCATGCCGCTGCCGGCGGCTTACGAAAAGCAGATCGAGAGCGACGCGGCCGACGTCAAGAACGTCGGCGGACGGCCAGGCGGCTCGATCACCGCGGCCCTCTTCCTGCAGCATTTCGTGCGCGATACGCCCTGGGCGCACCTGGATATCGCCGCCGTCGCCTGGAAGAAGCCCTCGACCGTCGCCACCATCCCGCAAGGCGCCACCGGCTTCGGCGTGCGGCTGTTGAACCAGTTCGTCGCCGACAGCTACGAGACCTGATCAGCCGGTGAAACGGCCGGGCGTCGCCCTCATCCATAGCCCGCTGGTCGGGCCGATGACCTGGCGGGAGACGGCCGAGCGCCTGCGGGCCCTTGGCTATCCATGCGTCGAGACCCCGGCCGCCTGCGCCTGGGATGTCGCGCCGCCCTACTACGGCGCGCTGGCCAGCCGCATCGCCGGCGCCCTGGATGGCGAGCCCTGGCTGCTGGTCGGCCACAGCGGCGCCGGGGGCCTGCTGCCGGCCATCGCCGAGGCCTTGCCGGGCGGGGCCAGCGCCATGGTCTTTGTCGACGCAGTTCTGCCGCATCCAGGCAAGTCCTGGTTCGAGACGGCGCCGCCGAACCTGTCCGGGATGCTGCGGGAGACGGCGAAGGATGGTCGCGTTCCGTCCTGGCCGGAATGGTTTGCGGCGTCGGTGCTGGCCGGGCTCTTGCCGGATGCGGGGGTCAGGGCGGCCTTCTCAGGCGAGGCCAAGGCGATTCCCTTAAAGTATCTGGCCGAGCCCGCGCCGCTCACGCGCGTCCCGCCCTTGACGCCCTGCGCCTATCTCCAGCTCAGCGGCGGCTACGAGGCCGAGGCGGACGCCGCGGCGGCGGCCGGATGGACGGTCGCGCGCCTGTCGTTGCATCATCTCGCCATGCTCACCGATCCGGTCAGGGTGGCGGGGGCGCTGCACAGCCTGATAGAAGCCTTGTCAGTCTCATCCGAAAGCTGAGCCATGAGCACTGGCGTTTGCGAGGTCTGGTTCTACCATCTGGAGCGCACGGCGCTGGACCAGGCGCTGCCGGAACTGCTCGAAAAGACCCTGGCCAAGGGCTGGAAGGCGCTGGTGCGCACCACGGCGGAAGAGCGGATCGAGCATCTGGACGGATGGCTGTGGAGCTATCGCGACGACAGTTTCCTGGCGCACGGGACCGATGGCGAGCCGATGGCGGACCGCCAGCCGATCCTGCTGACCATGGGCTCCGAGAACCTGAACGGCGCCCAGGCCCTGTTCCTGGTCGACGGCGCCGAGGCCGGGCCGCTCGATGGCTATGAGCGCTGCGTGCTGCTGTTCGACGGTCGCGACGAGGCGGCGACCGCGCAGGCGCGCGGCCGCTGGACGGGATTCAAGGCCGCCGGCCATCCGGTCTCCTATTGGCGGCAGGGCGCGGAACGCGGATGGGAGCAGCAAGCATGAAACGCCTGGCGGTCTTTGTCGGCCTGCATCTGATCGGGGTGGTCGCGGTCATCTTGGTGGTCACCGGCGCGGCGCGGCCGCAGACACCCATGGCGGCCCATCCCGTGCCGCCGCTGACCGCACAGGTCCCGCAATCGGGCCAGCAGCCCGTGCCGATCGTCCCGCCACCGCCTGCCATCCAATCGCGCTGCGAGGCCGCCAGCCTGGCCTGGCTGGTCGGCAAACCCCGCACCGCGATCCCGGTGCCGGTCGACCTGAGCAATCGCCGGGTCTCCTGCACCACCTGCCCGGTGACCCAGGACTATCAGCCCGACCGCACCGACATCCTGTTCGACGCCCAGACCGGCCTGATCACCGCGGTCAAGTGCGGGTAGGTTCGGCCCCGGCCATTTCGTAGGCCTCGGCGGCGGCCAGCCAGGCGGCTTCGGCCTTGTCCACCGCCTCCTGCGCCCGCGTGCGCCGGCGGCCCAGCTCGGCGGCGTAGGTGGGATCGCGGCCGAACAGGGCTGGATCGGCCAGGCTCGCGTCCAGTCTGGCCGCCGCCTGGGTTTCCCGCGCCAGAGTGGCTTCAGCCGCCTCCAGCCTGCGCTTGAGCGGCGCCAGCGCCGGCGGGGCGCCCCTTGGCGGCGCCTGCGTCGGCGTCTGGGCCGGCCCGCGCGCCGCGACCCTGGCCCGGTCGAGCACGAATTTGGCGTAGTCGGCCATGTCGCCGTCGAAGGGCTTGATCGTCCCGTCCGCCGCCAGCCACAGCCGATCGGCGACCAGCTCCATCAGCGAGCGGTCGTGGGTGATCAGGATGACCGCGCCCTCGTAGTCGTTCAGCGCATCCAGCAAGGCCCGGCGGCTGTCGATGTCGAGGTGGTTGGTCGGCTCGTCGAGGATGAGCAGGTGCGGCGCGTCCATGGCCACGAGATTGAGCAACAGCCGCGCCCGCTCGCCGCCGGAGAGGTCGGCGACGGTGGTCTCGGCCTTCGACGCGCCCAGGCCGAACTGGGCCAGGCGCGAGCGGCGCTGGGCCTCGCTGGCCTCGGGCAGGGCGCGACGGACGATGTCCAGCGGTGTGTCGAGGGGATCCAGCGCCTCGATCTGGTGCTGGTGGAACCAGCCCGCCTTCAGCCGCCGGTCGCGGTGCATGTGGCCGTGTTCGACATGCAGCGCGCCGGCGATCAGCTTGGCGAAGGTCGACTTGCCAGCGCCATTGACGCCCAAGAGGCCGATGCGGTCGTCCAGGTCGAGGCGAAGGTTCAGGTTCTTCAGCACCGGCGGGCCGCCATAGCCAACCGAGGCGCCTTCCAGCCGGATCAGCGGCGGCGCCAGGGGCCGGGGCGGCGAGGGCAGGCGGAAGGGCGCGGTCTGCTCGGCCAGCACCGCGGCCACCACCGGCAGCTTGGCGATCATCTTCATGCGCGACTGGGCTTGCGTCGCCTTCGACGCCTTGGCGCGGAAGCGGTCGACGAAGGACTGCATGTGGGCGCGGCGGGCCTCGATCTTCACCCGCATGGATTCCTGCAAGCGCAGCTTCTCGCCCCGCTCGTGCTCGAAGGCGTCGTAGCCGCCGGTGTAGAGGTCGAGCTTGCCGTCGTTCAGATGCAGGATGTAGCCGACCGACTTGTCGAGCAGTTCGCGGTCGTGGCTGATGACCAGCGCCGTCTTCGGATATTTGCGCAGGCGCGCTTCCAGCCAGAGCGCGCCTTCCAGGTCGAGATAGTTGGTCGGTTCGTCGAGCAGCAGAAGGTCCGGCTCGGCGAACAGGGCCGCGGCCAGCGCCACCCGCATGCGCCAGCCGCCGGAGAACTCCGACATCGGCCGGGGCAGGTCGGCGGTGGTGAAGCCCAGGCCGCTCAGGATCTCCGCGGCGCGCGAGGGCGCCCGGTCGGCGTCGATCTCGGCCAGGCGGGCATAGATTTCGCCGATGTGCTCGGGGTCGGCGGTGTCCAGCGAGGCCAGCAGCCGGTCGCGCTCGACGTCGGCGGCGAGCACGGTGTCGAGCAGTGGCGCCGGGCTGGCCGGATGCTCCTGGTCGACCGAGCCGATGCGGGCGGCCTTGGGCAGGCCGATATCGCCGCCGCCGGGCTCGAGCTCGCCCTTGATCAGTTTGAACAGCGTGGTCTTGCCGGCGCCGTTGCGGCCGACCAGGCCGACCTTGGCGTTGTTGGGCAGGGCGACGGTGGCGGAATCGAAGAAGCGGCGCCCATAGGCGTCGAAAACGAGGTCGTTGATGCGAAGCATGGGGAAGGCTCTTGAAAGACGTGATGGACTGAAGGGCGGCGTGGGCTTTTGGCTCGCCACACCGCGCGCAGATGCGCGGCGTTCGCCCGGTGGGCGCTAACGCGTCAGTCTTGTTCCGGCGGCGCGCGACATCACGATCTCATCTTCCCTTGCCGCCTTGGCGGCGCGGACAGGCATCGTTATAAGCCCGGACCCTCAAGTTTCCAACCATCACCAAGAGAGCGCGTGGCCCTTTCAATGACCGAACGAACCTTCTCGATCATCAAACCGGACGCGACGCGCCGCAACCTGACCGGCAAGGTCAATGCCGTCATCGAAGGCGCCGGCCTGCGCATCGTCGCCCAGCGCCGGCTGCGGATGAGCCGCGCGCAGGCGGAAAAATTCTACGAAGTGCACAAGGAAAAGCCCTTCTTCGGCGAACTGGTCGACTTCATGACCTCGGGCCCGGTCGTGGTGCAGGTGCTGGAAGGCGACAACGCGGTCGCGCTCTATCGCGACGTGATGGGCGCCACCAACCCCGCCAACGCCGCCCCCGGCACCATCCGCGCCCTCTATGCCGAGAGCTTCACCGGCAATTCCGTGCACGGCTCCGACAGCCCGGAAAACGCCGTGATCGAAATCGGCCAGTTCTTCACCGACGCCGACATCGTGGGGTAAGAGCGCCCCCTTCTCCCCTTGCGGGAGAAGGTGTCAGCGAAGCTGACGGATGAGCAACCATGTTCAGGTTGCGAGCTGTTTGACCCATGGCTTTCCTCT
>CALAEG010000394.1 GCA_937890965.1 uncultured Caulobacteraceae bacterium
GAAAGCCGCTTAACTAAGAGACGATGCGAAAGGCCGCGCTTGTTTTCCTATTGGGCGTCTCTTGGGCGGCGAGCGCCGGCGTGGCCTTCGCGCTGCCGTCCGTGGTGGTGGAGCTGTTCACCAGCCAGGGCTGCTCGTCCTGCGTAAGATCGGGCGAGCTGATCGCTGCCCTCGATCCGCGGCCGCGCGTGCTGACGCTCACCTTCCCGGTCGGCTACTGGGACTATATGGGCTGGCGCGACACCCTGGCCAAGCCGGAGTTCGACGACCGCCAGCGGGCCTATATGCGTACCCTGGCGCTGCGCGACGTCTACACGCCGCAGGTGGTGGTGGATGGCCGGCTGCAGGTCGCGGCGGTCGATAGCGGCGCCATCGACAAGCTGGTCAAGACCGCTTCGCGCACACCGTCCGACCCGCCGCAGGTAAGCCTGGGCAAGGCCAGGCTGACCATCGGCGCCGGGGCCGCGCCGGGCGGCGGCGCCGATGTCTGGCTGGTCCGCTATCGACCTGGCGACCAGTCGGTGCGTGTGCTGGCCGGCTCAAACCGGGGCAAGACCATCGTCGAGCATAATGTGGTGCGTGAACTGCAGCGCCTGGGCGCCTGGCGCGGCCGGCCGGTGCGCTTTCATGTGCCGGCGTCCAGCGACAAGGATCTGAAGACGGTGGTGATCGTCCAGGCCGTGCGCAGCGGCCGTATCCTGGCCGTGGGCCGTTCTTCCTGATCGACAACTGACAATGCGGGGTGGGGGCAAAAGAATAGCCCGCGCGACCGGGGGGGCATGTGGTCGCGCGGGCTTGGTCTTTTCGTCCGTCGGCCAGCGGGGCCTCAGGCCCCAGAGGGGCTGGGGGGCTGATCAGAATCCAGGGCGAAAGGAACCCCGAACCGACCGACACTCAGAAATTGGCGGCTCAAGCCGGCGAGGCCGCGTCGGAAATAAGGTCTTTTCGTGGCCGATGGCTCTTTGCGATCCGCCTCGCCGCGCGTGCGGGATTCGGATTAGACAGAGCGGGCCCTAGGAAAAGTGCGAAGCGGTTTTCCGCCCGCAACCCGCTCTGACTCTTAGGGATCGATCACGTTTATGATTTTGGATTGATTCAATCCAAAATCATCGTGATCTAGGCGCTTCGATGAGTCTCGACAGTCAGCCATCGACCCGGGCCGCGCCCCTGGTCTTCTTCGAGCGCCGCGAGCTTGACCGGCTGCTCAGCCTCTATGGCATGCGGGTGGCCGCCGGCGAGTGGCGCGACTACGCCATCGACGGCCTTTCCGACGCCGCGGTCTTTTCCGTCTTTCGCCGCGCCTCGGAAGCGCCCGCCTATCGCATCGAAAAACGCCCGGCCTTGGCCCGGCGGCAGGGCCAGTGGGCCGTCATCGGCCAGGGCGGCCTGATCCTGAAGCGCGGCCACGAACTCGACCAGGTGCTGCGCTTCTTCGAGCGCTCACGCCTCTCCGTCGTCAAATAGGGCCCGCATCGCGCGGCGGGCGCGGTCGGGGGCTTCGATCACGGGCGTGGAATCCGTCACTTGGTCCAGCGAGCCAATGATCGGCAGACCGCGCAAAACTGGATCAGCGATCTCCGATCGGATCGCGGCGGCGATGTCATCGGCGTTGATCACCGTAAACGGACGCGAGAAATAAGCCCCGATGGCGGGCTCGAAATCTCCGCCGAGCTCCCGGTCCCGGTGCAGCAGCGCCAACGCCAGATAGGCGTCTGCTAGCGCCGCCTCGCGGGGCTTCCAGTCCGGCGCGGTCAAGACGCGCTCCAGCGCAGGGATGAGGGCCGTTGCGCACGGCAGCGCGGCGAACGCCTTGCCGAACCATTTTGGATAGGGCGCGTAGCAGCCCTCGATCAGAAAGGCCATGCGCATGACATCGCGCGCCAGTCGCGCGGCGATGACCCGTGATCCGAGATCGTCGCCGCCAGCCCCGGCCCGCCCGACGAAGGCCTGCTCCTCGGCGATGCGGCGCCACTGGCAGGCCAGCTTGTAGAGCCTGACATCGCGCGGAAAGATCCCGAGGCGCGTTCGCAAGGCGGTCAGGCGTCCGTCGTCGTCGTGGAATACGGCGCCTGCGGTCAGGCCCAGTAGCCTCTGCTCGGCAAGGCCGAGCCAAGTCAGGTTGTCGTGCGGTTCGTCGGGCTCGAGCGACAGCTGGCGGCGCAGCCAGGTCTCCAGCGTCCAGACTTCCAGCCCATGCCGGCTGTCGCCGGCGGCCCCGACGCCATGCGGCGAGGGATGCCTCTGGTCCTGAAAGCCGGTGGGTGCGCCGAGGAAGCTCGGGGGCGCGACGTCGACGAACGCGGCGACGATCGCCTGTGCCTGGCCCGCAAAGTCGGATTCGGTGACGAAGACCTGGATGCGCGGGCCCCAGTCATGATCGCGGGACATCGCGTCGTCGAAGCCGAGCAGTTCCGAGCCGGCGCCGATCAAGGCCGCGGCGTGGCGCAGGTCCGGAAAGGCGCGGCCCAGCCAGGGGCGCACCAGTTCGCCGTAGAAACGGCGCGATAGCTCTATGCCGGAAATTGAGTCCATGCCGCCCTCGTCAACGGCGGCTTGATAGCAAACAAAAACCCCAGCGGTCGCCCGCCGGGGCCGATGTTTCGCAGCTGAAAGCCCCTGGCCCTAGCGGCGTCCGCCCATCAGGCGCAGCAGGAAGAGGAAGAGGTTGAGGAAGTCCAGATAGAGGCTGAGCGCGCCATAGTTGGTGGCGACGCCCATGGCCGCCTGGTCCCCGCCCAGCTGGTAGTAGGTCATCTTCAGCCGCTGGGTGTCGAAGGCGATCAGGCCGGCGAAGATCAGCACGCCGACGATATTGACCACGAAGGCGAGCGCCGACGAGGCCAGGAAGATATTGACCACCGAGGCGATGATCAGCCCGACCAAGCCAACGATGAGGAAGCTGCCAAAGGCGGTCAGGTCCTTCTTGGTGGTGTAGCCGACTAGGCTCAGGCTGCCGAAGGCCGCGGCGGTGATCAGAAAGGTCATGAAAATCGAATTGACTTGATAGATCAGCGCAATGTCGCCGAGCGAGGCGCCGAACAGGGCCACCACCGTCCAGTAGACGATGCCGCTCGAGCGCGGGCTCTGCTTGAACGCCAGCCGGCCGATCAGCAGCACCGCGATCGGCGAGAAGGCCACGATCATGCCCAGAAGGGTCATGCCGACGAAGCGCCCGTCGGCGCTGACCTGGAACAGCAGATCGCGCACGGGGGCGACGGACGAGGTCACATAGGCGAGCGCGGCCGAGATCAGCAGGCCGAGGCCCACCTTGTTATAGACGCCGAGCATGAACGCGCGCAGGCCCGCATCCACCGCCATGTCGGCGGCGCCCGCCGTGGCGGGGCGCGGATAGTCGCGGTTGAAGTCGCTCATTTGAGGGTTGGTCCTTGACTGAGACGCCCATCATGGGCGCGGCTAAGATATCGGAGAGGATGCGCCCCGCCGCAAGGTCGGGCAAGCCGGATCGGCGGCGGGGCAAGGGTTTGGGTTGAGTCCGCAGGCCCAGACCCGGCATAAGGCCACGCATGATCCGCCTGTTCGCGGCCCTGACCCCGCCGCCCGAGATCGTCGGGCCCCTCATCCAGCGCCAATCCGGACTGGCCGGCGCGCTCTGGCGGCCGCCGGAGGCCCTGCACGTCACCTTGCGCTTCTTCGGCGAGATCGCCGAGACCGTGGCCGACGACCTGGACGTCGAGCTGGCGCGGGCGGCGCGCGGCCCGCTGACGCTGGAGTTCCAGGGCGTGGGCGCCTTCGGCGACGGCGGCGACCTGCGCGCGCTCTGGGCCGGGGTGGCGGACGATCCCGCTTTGCGACAGCTCGCCCGGCGCTGCGAGATGGCGGCCAGGCGCGTCGGTCTGAGACCGGACAGCCGCGGCTACCACCCGCACCTGACCCTGGCCTATCTGAACAGCGCCGAGCCCGCCGCCGTCGCCGCCTGGATCCAAGCCAATAATCTGCTGCGTTCGCCACCCTTCCGCATCGATGCTTTCGGCCTCTATTCCAGCCGGCTTGGCGCGGAAGGCGCCGGCTATCGCCTGGAGCGAAGCTACCCCCTCGCAGGCTCCTGAAATCGCGTGGCACGCGATCTGCTTTGAAGCGAACGAACACCCCGGTTCGCGCCGGAACAGGACGCCGCCATGCAAGACGCCAGGGACATTCGGCCGCTCACCTCGCTCAGGTTCTTCGCCGCCATGTGGGTGGTGGCCTTTCACTACTGGCCCAACCTGTCGAGCGTCATGCCACCGCTGGTGGCCAAGGGCTATCTGGGCGTCGAGCTGTTCTTCGTGCTCTCCGGCTTCATCCTTTGCCACGTCTATCTGGACTCGGTCGCCGACGGCGGCTTCCGTTACGGGAGTTTCCTTTGGGCCAGGCTGGCGCGGATTTATCCGCTGCACCTGGCCACCCTGGCCGGCATCGGCGCCATGGCGCTGGCGGCGCTGCCGGCCGGGCGGGTCATCGACCCCAACATCCTGTCCTGGTCGTCGCTGCCGGCCAACCTGCTGCTGGTCCAGGCCTGGGGCTTCGCGCCACAGGCGGGCTGGAACCATCCCTCCTGGTCGATCTCGGCCGAATGGTTCGCCTATCTGGGCTTTCCGGTGACCGCCTGGGTCGCGCTCAAGCTCGCCGACCGGCCCAGGCTGGCGGTGGCCGGCGCGCTGGTCCTGCTGGTCGGCCTCTATGCCGCCTTCGGTGTCCTGGCCGGGTCTCCGCTCACCCACGCCACCATCCGCTGGGGCGCGCTCAGGATCGTTCCCTGCTTCGCCTATGGCGCGGCCATTAACCTTCTCTGGCGCAAAAGCGCGGTCGAACGTCGCAGACCCGCGGTATTGGGCGCCTTGTTTTCAGGCGCCGCGGTGCTGCTGTCCGCGCAGCTGCTGGCGCCCGACGCGCTCATCGTCGGACTATTCGGCGGGCTGATCTTCTCTCTCGCGGCATTGACCAAGGCCGGTGAAAATAGCGGCGGCGGAAGACTATTCGTCTATCTAGGTGAGATCAGCTATTCGATCTATATGATCTGTATCCCTTGGAAGCTGTTATTCGTTAACGCTGTTGCTCCGGCGCTCCATTTGGATAAATCGCACCTGCCGCTATACCTGTGGTTGCTACTCTATGTCGCGGTTATACCGCTTTCCGCCATGTCGTATCATCTGCTAGAACACCCTGCCCGTCGCTGGATGCGCCGCCGCCGGGTGGTCGGTGCGGAAGCGTTAACAAGCGTGGCCTAAAGAGCACGCCGGAAAATTATTTTTCTTTTCATCTTTGCCCGAGATGGTTATCGGCATGCCGGTACGGGTGGGGAGACCCAAGAGTATGAGTCGAGGGACAAGAGCCATTTGCGGCTCGCTTGCCATGGTCGTCGCACTGAGTCTCTGCGCCGGCCAGGCTCAAGCGCAAGACTATTGGCAGTGCGTCCCCTTCGCGCGCATGATTTCCGGCATCGAGATTTTCGGCGACGCCTGGACCTGGTGGCAAAAGGCCGCCGGCAAATACGCCCAGGGCTTCACGCCCAAGGCCGGCGCGGTTCTGGTGTTCAAACCCAATGGCGTGATGGACAAGGGCCACGTGGCCGTCGTCAGCCAGGTTCTCACCGATCGAGTCATCCAGGTCACCCAGGCCAACTGGTCGATCATCCAGGGCCGCCGCGGCCAGGTCGAACGCGACGTGACCGTGATCGACGTCTCGCCGCAAGGCGACTGGAGTCAGGTCAAGGTCTGGTACGATCCGGTCCGCGACCTCGGCAAGACCGTCTATCCGACCTACGGCTTCATCTATCAGACCACCCAGACCGCCGCCGCCAGCGCCGCCGAGACCGCGGTGCGCACCGTCGCTCAGACCGCGATGAACCAATTGGCCGCCGCCGTACCGACGCCCGGCGCGAACCCAGCCCAGACCCTCACCCAGGCCGCCGGATCCTCCACCGACCGCATCGCCGCCTTGCTGCAGGCCGCGACGAGTTCAGACGGACGCTAGCCAGGGCTAGCTAGGGCGCACTGCCGACCGGCGCGCTCGAATCGGGCGTGCTGCTGCCGGCGAGGGCGGCGCCCTGATCCTTCAGATTCTGCCCCGCGGTCTCCAAAGCCGTCCCGGTTTTGGACGCGGCGTTGTCGATCGCCGGCGCGACGCTGCTGGTCGCCTGGACCAGCTTGTTGTCCACCACCGCGCCGCCGGCCGAGAACGACCCCTCGCGGATGGCGAACACCACCAGGATCACGCCAACAGCGGCGACCAGAACCAGGATGAAACCCAGCGGCCCAAAGCCGCCGCGCCGGTGCGAACGTTCGTCAAGGCGGCCATGATCGTAGGCGCGCCGCATGTCGGCGTCGTAGGTCTTGGGATCGACCACGGCCACGGGTTGGACAGCCACGGGCTGCACGGTGGCGGGACGGTTGGCGAAACTCCAGAAGGCCATGACTTAAGCTCCTAGGCGGTCGCCAGGAGACTGGCGACGATCTGCGTCAAGGAAACGGGTTGGCCGCGGCCAAGGTTCCGGTCACCATGCAACTGCTCTTGATCGGGCGGACTTCGAGGGAGGGTTCGATGGATAGACGCTTGTGGGTTCGACGGATGGCCGGTGTTGGCGTGATCGCCGCTCTTGGCTTCGGCCTTCCGGCCTGCACCAACACGCCGTCCACGCCTCTGGTCAAACCGACCGCCTGCGCCGATTTCAACTTCCCGATCTATTTCGACCAGCACTCCGACGAGCTAAGCGCCGGGGCCCTGCAGGTGATCTCCGCCTCGGTTACCCGCGCCAAGAGCTGCCCGGTCGCCGGACTGGCCATCAGCGGACTCGGCGACGACACCGGGCTGGCGTCCAGGCGCGCCGCGGCGGTGGCCAAGGCGCTGGCGGCGGACGGCCTGGCCTCGCCGGCCCCGGTGGTGCAGGCCAGCACCCCCAACCATGGCCTGGCCCTTCTGCGCCACAGCGCGCAGATCAGCGTTCACTTCGTCACGCCCTAGCCCCGAGCGCAGGCCAAGAAAGAGGGCGGCCCGTTGAGAGCCGCCCTTTTGGAAGTTCGCATCATCAAGAAAGGGTGCGGAGGCGGCTGGCTGGCTCTCGCCAGCCTCAAGTCGGGGGGGCGTCGCCGCCCCCGCCATCCACA
>CALAEG010000395.1 GCA_937890965.1 uncultured Caulobacteraceae bacterium
AGAGGAAAGCCATGGGTCAAACAGCTCGCAACCTGAACATGGTTGCTCATCCGTCAGCTTCGCTGACACCTTCTCCCGCAAGGGGAGAAGGGACGCGGCTTTTTAAGCCTGCAGGGGATTCCAGGCAGGCTTGGCGGCGCCGTTGGCCGGGCCCTTGGCCCCGCCGCCACCACGACGGCGGTTGCGGTTGGGCTGGCCCTGGCCTTGATGGCCGTTCGGGCGATGGTTGTGCGGCTTGGCCGAGCGGTGCTGGCCGTTCTGCGGCCGCGCCTTGGCCTGCGGCAGGGACTGTTCCGCCGAGGGGCCGGAGGTGGTCGCCGCGGTGACCGCGCCCAGCACCTTGTCATTGCGACGGTCGAAGGCGGCGATGGTCTGGCGGGTCAGCTTCTGGATATCCTTGAGCAGGCCGCGTTCGTCATCGGCGCAGAAGCTGATGGCGATGCCCGCCGCGCCGGCGCGCGCGGTGCGGCCGATGCGGTGGACGTAGGCTTCCGGAACCTGCGGCAGTTCGTACTGGATGACGTGGCTGACCCCGTCGACATCGATGCCGCGCGCGGCGATGTCGGTGGCGATCAGGGCGCGGACCTGGCCGGACTTGAACTGGGCCAGAGCCCGTTCGCGCTGCGGCTGGGTTTTGTCGCCGTGGATGGCGGCGGCGGAGACGTCAGCCTGTTCCAGATACTTGGCGACGCGGTCGGCGCCGCGCTTGGTGCGGGTGAAGACCAGGGCGCGGGTGACGGACGGGTCTTCGAGCAGCTCGGCCAGCAGGGCGCGCTTACGCGGACCCTCGATGAACAGCAGGCTCTGTTGCACCTTCTCGACCGTGGTGGCCGCGGGCGCGACGCGCACCTCGACCGGATCGACCAGCAGTTCGCCGGCCAGCTTGCCGATCTCGGCGGGCATGGTGGCCGAGAAGAACAGGTTCTGGCGCTTGCGGCTCATGCCGGAAACGATGCGGCGGATGGGCTGCAGGAAGCCGAGGTCGAGCATTTGGTCGGCCTCGTCGAGCACCAGCACCTCTGTCGAGGAGAGGTCGGCGTGGCGTTCGGCGATGTGGTCGATCAGCCGGCCGGGGGTGGCGACGAGCACGTCGACGCCGCCCAGCAGGGCCTTGATCTGCGGGCCGTACTTGGCGCCGCCGAAGACCACGGCCACGGTCATGCCCATATGGGCGCCGTAGGTGCGGAAGCTCTCGGCGATCTGGCTGGCCAGCTCGCGGGTCGGCGACAGCACCAGGCAACGGGCGCCCTTGCGGGGCGCGGGCTTACGGTCGTCGGCGAGCCGTTGCAGGATGGGCAGCGCGAAGGCGGCGGTCTTGCCGGTGCCGGTCTGGGCGATGCCCAGCAGGTCGCGGCCGAGCAGGATGCTCGGGATGGCCTTGGCCTGGATCGGCGTCGGCGTGACGTAACCTTCGGCGGCCAGCGCTTTGAGGAGCGGCTTGGCGAGGCCAAGGTCGGTGAATTGAGTCACAGTGATAATAGTCTTTCATATGTGCAAACGCGCGGACCGCATGGTGCGGCCGCGACGGGCGCGGGTGGCAAACGCCCCGCGTGACCTGGGCGATCGGTTGGTGGATTCGGAGGCGCTCGACAGGCTGGGACTTAAGCGAAGTCCCTTCACGCGGCTGGAGCACCGGATATCACGCTTCGGCTTTGCAGCTGATGCGAGCGCGCCTCACATCGGCGCTAAAGGCCTGAAAGTCAAGTCATGAGCGGCGGCGGCCATGGTATAAGGTGCGGCCATGGCCGACAACGATCCGACGATGCAACCCCGCCAAATGGGCATCTTTTCCGAGTGGTACGTCGAGGTCACCTGGCCCAGCGGCCACAAGGACAAGGTGTCGGCCTTCAAGAGCGAGGCCCATGCGCGCGGCTGGATCGAAAAGGAGTCGAAGGGCTGGATCGCCGACATGCGCGACCCGCGCCGATAACCGCCGCCGCGGGCCGACCTATCGATGCAGCAGCAGCGGCACGAGGGAATAGGATAGACTGACCAGCCCGATCGCGAACAGGGCGACGAAGCCGTAGGCCGCAGCCAGCAGCAGGAAGAAGTCCCGCCGATTGGCTGGCGCCGCCTGGGTGATCCGCACGCGCTCAAGCCAGAAGCCCAGACCGGCGATGACGGGCGCGCCGACCACGGCGAGCAAAAAGGGCAGGTGCAAGAAGGCCAGGCCGGCGCCCCAGACGATGGCCGCGATCACCGCAAGGATCATCGGCTCGAGCCCGTTCGCTTCGACCCGTCCGGGGATGTCCTGATCATGTCTACGCCTTGCTGAAACGGCTGGTCGGCGCGGCTCTAGCACGACCGGAAAGGGCGCGGGGCGCCGATTTTCCCAGGCCTGCCCTCAGCTTGGCGCGCGGCTGCGCCACCAGCGCCGCAGGGCGACGAGCGTCCAGGCCGCTTCGACCAGTCCGAACGGCCAGGCCCCTTGCAGGAAGCCATAGGCCGAGCCCAGCAGGCAGGCGAAGGCGAACCCGAGGGTCCACCAGGACGAGCGGGCCTCGAAGGCGTAGCAGACCAGCATGGCGGAGACCGCGAACAGGCCGAACAGGGTGAGCGCGTCCATGACCTCGGCCTAGACCTTCTCCAGGCCTCTCTGCATCCACCAGCGCCGCATGGCGACCAGGGCCCAGGCGACCTCGACCAGGCCGAAGGGCCAAGCGCCCTGCAGGAAGCCATAGACCGAGGCCAGTCCGCAGGCGGCGGCGAAACCCAGGGTCCACCAGTTCGACCGCGCCTCCAGGGCATAGCAGACCAGACCGGCGAAGACCGCGAAGAGGCCGAACAGGGTGAGCGGGTTCATGGCCGAGGCCGGCTCATCTTATCGACCTGATTTGTCGGCTGGGGGCATAGTCGTTCGTCCTTAGGCAAAAGCGGACCGATCCCATGCTCAACGCCATCCTTTGCTACAACGACGAGAGCACCGTCTGGTCCTGGATCAAGGACGAGGAAGACGCCTGCATGGCCCGGCTGGGCGTGGTCCTGTGCGGGGATGAGCGGATTAAATAATGGCCGAACCGCCTATTCGGCGGCCTTGACCGCGTTCAGTTCCGCCAGAACCTCGTCGGTGTGGCGGCCGAGCGGGGGCGGGTCGCGGCGGATCGAGACCGGGCTCTTGGAGAAGCGCAGGCCCGGCTTCATGGCGCGGTAGGTTCCCTCGCCTTCCAGCTGGCGTTCCTCGAACAGGGTCTCTTTCAGCTGCGGGTCGTCGAAAATTTCGTCGGGCCGGTTGGCGCGCATGCCCGGGATGGAATTTTCAAAGCACAGCACCATCCACTCAGCGGTGGTGTGGGCCGCGGCCGCCTCGTCCATCATGGCGTGGTACTCCGCGACCCGCTCGGCGCCCGACGTCTTGGAGGTGAAGCGCTCGCTTTCGTAAGCGTCAGGAATACCGCCCAGAGCCATGAACCTTGCCGACTGTTTGCGGTCGGCGGGCGCGACCGCAAGGTAGCCGTCCTTGGTCTTCAGCGGCCTGCGATAGGGAGTAATCGTCGTGGTGTGGCCGAAGTGGCCGGTTGGCGGGATGTAGGTCTCGCCATAGAGATGCTCGGCCATCAGGAAGCCGGTGAAGACCTCCAGCATGGGCACGCAGACATATTGCCCCTCGCCGGTGCGGTCACGGTGGCGAAGCGCCGAGAGGGTGGCGATGACCGCGAAGAGGCCGCTGGTCTTGTCGGCGATGATGGTGGGCAGCGGCCGGAACGTCGCGTCCGGCTCGACCATGGCGTTCAGGCCGCAGGCGCCCGAGGCCGCCTGGATCAGGTCGTCGAAGGCCTGGCGACCGGCATAGGGACCGGCGGGGTCGAAGCCCATGGCCTCGACATAGACGATGTCGGGCTTGACCTTGGCGACTTCGGCATAGGCGAAACCCAGACGCGCGATGGAATCCGGGCGCATATTGTGGATGAAGACGTCGGCGGTCGCGATCAGCTGACGCAGCGCCGAGCGCCCGGGCTCATCCTTCAGGTCCAGCGCCACCGAGCGCTTGTTGCGGTTGAAGGCGACGAACATCGGCCCCATGGTCGGCGAATTGGGCGCCTTGCCGGAGGTGCGCTGGCGGTCGCCCGCCGGCTCTTCGACCTTGATCACGTCGGCGCCGAGATCGCCCAAGGTCTGGGTCGCATAAGGCCCGAGCACGAACTGGGTCAGGTCGACGATCCGCACGCCCGCCAGCGGCCCAACCGCCTTCGCGCCCTGGTCAGTGGTCTTGCTCATCGCCGCGATCTCCCTTGCGAACCCGCCGTCGCCAGATCGGTAAGCGACGATGGCCTCGCGGTCCAGCGCGGCGTCCGTCGCGGAACAGCCGCCCTGGCCGCGCGTTGCTTGGCGCGACGCCCCATGGCGGCGACCAATATCCACGACATCTAGGAGATCGATATGCGGCGACTACTCATGACGGGCTGCGCTCTGCTGGTTCTGGGCGGCGCGAGCATCGCCCAAGCCAATGCCCTCGGCGGCGCGGTCATCGGCGGTGTCGGTGGCGCGGTGGTCGGCGGCCCGGTGGGCGCGGTGGTCGGCGGCGTTGGCGGCGCGGTGGTCGGCAGCCATCTTCACCACAGGCATTGGCGGCGCCACCACTATTACGCCTACCACCACCATCACGGCTGATTTCGCTAAGCCCGCCCCGGCGGGCGATCTTGGGCCGGTTGCAGCGCGAAGGCGTCTTGCGGCCGGCCCAAGCAGCTTCTAAGCACGCCGCGTGCTCGATCATCTGAAAGACAAGAACCGCGCCTGGGCGGCCGGCAAGGTTGCCGCCGACCCCGGCTTTTTCGAGCGGCTCGAGGCGCAGCAGGCGCCGGAATATCTGTGGATCGGCTGCTCGGACAGCCGCGTGCCGGCCAATGAGATCTGCGGCCTGGATCCCGGCGAAATGTTCGTCCACCGCAATGTCGGCAATCTCGCCCCGCCCCAGGACGCCAACTATCTGTCGGTGCTGCAGTTCGCCGTCGACGTCCTGAAGGTCAAGCACGTCATCGTGGTCGGCCACTATGGCTGCGGCGGCGTGCGCGCGGCTGTCGACGGTGAGCGGCGGGGTCTGGTCGACCACTGGCTGCACCCGATCCGCGAGGTCCACCACGAACATCTCCACGAGCTGGAGGCGATCGAAGGCGAGCGGGCCCGGCTGGACCGACTTTGCGAACTGAACGTCGTGCGTCAGGTGAGGAACGTCGCCTCGGACCTCTTCGTCCAGGACGCCTGGGCGCGCGGCCAGACGATCTCCGTGCACGGTTGGGTCTATTCCCTCGCCAACGGCCTGGTCACCGACCTCGACGTCACCATGAGCGAACCAGCGGATTTAGAGCGGCTGGACTAAGTCACGCCGAGCGACATCGTTCGGCTACAGGCATTCTCGATCCAGCCCGCAAGCCACGGCTATCAGCAATACTAGCCCCGGCGCGTAGAAAACGAAGGGTGCAGCCAGAAGGGTCCAAAGGCCGCGCAGCCCAAATTTGGTGATGGAGACAATGCTCAATACCAGCCACATAGCGCCAAGCCCCACAGCTATACGGACCACTGGTCCGACCGAGGCTTCTACAAATGCGTTGATGTATATGAATTGAAGCGCGAAGGACGCGGCCCCGGCAAGGAAGGCCGCCCCTAACATCAAAGCAAAGTTGGCGCGTGCCATTGGCGCCTACCGCTCCGCGTCCACGGCGCGCCAATCGTGGGTCATTTCGTCCAGCTTGGCCTTCAGGTCGGCCGGCAGCGGGCCTTTTTCGGCTGCGGCCAGGCTGTCGGCAAGCTGGTCGGGGCGGCTGGCGCCCACGATCGGGGCGGTGATGGCTGGGTTGGACAGCACCCAGCCCATGGCCATGGTCGCCATGCTCATGCCGGCCTCGTTGGAGAGGCCGCGCAGGGCGTCGACGGTGTCGAACTCTCGGTCGTGCCAATAGCGCTCCTGGTAGCGCGGCCCGGCGTTACCCAGCGAAAAGCGCGAGCCTTCCGGCGGGCCGGCGGTGCGGTCGTGCTTGCCGGTGAGCATGCCGCCGGCCAGGGGATTGTACGGGATCACCGCGATCCCCTCCTCCTCGCAGAGCGGCAGCAGGTCGCGCTCGAAGGTGCGGAACAAGAGGTTGTAGCGCGGCTGGACGGAGTCGATGCGGGCGTAGCGGTTGATCTCGCTGCGCCCGAGCGCGCGGGCGATCCTGAACGCCGGCCAGTTGGAGACGCCGATATAGCGCGCCTTGCCGGCCTTCACGACCATGTCCAGCGCCTCCAGCGCCTCATCGACCGGGGTGGCCGGGTCGACGCCGTGCAACTGGTAGAGGTCGACATAGTCGGTGCCCAGCCGCTTCAGCGAGGCGTCGATGGCCTCCAATATGTGCTTGCGCGACATGCCCTGGTCCCAGGGCTTGGGGCCGGTCTGGCCGAAGCATTTGGTGGCCACCACATAGTTCTGCCGCTTGCCCTTCAGCCAGCCGCCGACGATCTCCTCGGTGCGTCCGACCGTGGCCCGGCCGCCGCCCAACGGATAAACGTCGGCCGTATCGAGGAAATCGATGCCGCCCTCGGCGGCCTTGTTCAGGATGGCGTGGCTCTGCGCCTCGTCGCACTGCAGCCCGAAGGTCATGGTGCCGAGGCAAAGCCGGGAGACGCGCAGGCCGGTGCGGCCGAATTTGATGTGTTGCATGGCCCAATCCTAGGCAGGCGGAGGGCGAATGGCCAGCCCGCCGCTGACCTTCGTGCCCTCGCGTCACCTATTGCGTTGACAGGGTCTCACGCCAAATTCCACAATTGAGCATCAAGAATTTGAACCGAGCGGCGGATCACGCCGCCCTAATTTTCAGGGAGTGAATTTGATGGCTGATTTTGGCGCCGCTGAACTCGAGACCTTCCGCAAGGAAGCGCGCGACTGGCTGGCGGAGAATTTCCCGCCCGCGCTGGGGAAAAACCAGCCGGAGCTGACGGAGGCCAATATGGGCCTGCCGCCGACCGAGGACATGAAGCTCTGGACCAAGCGCATCGGTGAAAAGGGCTGGGGCACGCCCACCTGGCCCAAGGCCTATGGCGGCGGCGGCCTCTCCCAGGCCGAGGCGCGCGTGCTGGCCGAGGAAATGAACCGCATCGGCGCGCGCAACCCGATCCAGGGCATGGGCCCAGGCATGTTCGGCCACACCCTGCTCGAATACGGCAACGAAGAGCAGAAGCTGAAGCACTTCCCGCCGATCGTGAAGGGCGAACTGCGCTGGTGCCAGGGCTTTTCCGAGCCCGGCGCCGGCTCCGACCTCGCCTCCCTGACCACCAAGGCCGAGGACAAGGGCGACCACTATCTGGTCAACGGCCAGAAGATCTGGACCTCGGGCGCGCAATACGCCGACTGGTGCTTCTGCCTGGTCCGCACCGACACCACCAAAAAGCACGAAGGCATCAGCTTCCTGCTCATCGACATGCATTCGCCGGGCGTCGAGGCGCGGCCGATCAAGATGATTTCCGGCGGCTCGGCCCAGTGCGAGACCTTCTTCACCGACGTGAAAGTACCCAAGGAAAACCTGGTCGGACAGCTGAACGGCGGCTGGCCGATCGCCAAGCGGCTGCTGCAGCACGAGCGCAACGGCATGGGCAACCGGCTGGGCGCCCAGACCGGTGAGCGCTCCACCGAAGGGGTCGCCGAGCTGGCCAAGAAGTATGTCGGGACCGACGACACCGGCCGGCTGTCCGACGCCGACCTGCGCGCCCGCATCATCGCCCACAAGATGGAGGAACAGGCGCTGCGCCTGACCGTGCGCCGCGCCGCCGCCGAGACCCGCGGCAATTCCGGACCGAGCGCCGCCACGTCGATCATGAAGAACGTCAGCATGAAGACCATGCAGGACCGTTCGGAGCTGACGGTCGAGATCCTGGGCTCCCAGGGCCTTGGCTGGGAAGGCGCCGGCTTCGACGCCGACGAACTGGCCGCCGTGCGCGGCTGGCTGGGCGGCAAGGCGGGCTCGATCTATGGCGGCAGCCAGGAGATCCAGAACAACATCATCGCCAAGCGAATCCTGAACCTGCCCGAAATGACCGGCGCCGTGAGCTGAAACGATGAGCGATACACTGTCGTCGGAAGCCTCGGCCGAGGCTGCGGCCGACCTCGAACAACGCCTGATCGAGGCGTCTCTTGTCGGCATGACCCCGGCCGTCTGGGCCCAGGTCAAGCCGGACGCCGTCTCGGTCTACGACACCCACGGGACGCGAACTTTCGCCGAGCTGAACGCCAACGCCAACCGGGTTGTGCGGCTGTTGCGCGACCACGGCCTCAAGCCTGGCGACCCGGTGGCGCTGCTGTGCAGCAACCGGGCGGAATTCCTTGAAGTGCTGCAGGGGACCTTGCGCGGGGGCTTTCGCATCACCCCGGTCAACTGGCACCTGACCGCCGACGAGATCGCCTATGTGGTCAACGACTGCCAGGCCAAGGCTCTGTTCGCCGAGGTGCGCTACGAGGCCGGGCTGAAGGCGTCGGCCAGTGCGGCCAACCTGGTCCTGAAGGTGGCCATCGGCGGTCCCGCCGAGGGCTTCCTGAACTATCAGGACGAGCTGGACGCCCGCGACGGTTCGGACATCACCGACCCGATCCAGGGCAACGCCATGCTCTACACCTCCGGCACCACCGGCCGGCCCAAGGGCGTGTATCGCAAGGCGCTGGTGAACATCCCCTATGTGCTGGGCGGCGCGCGCGGCTACCAGCACGAGACCGACGCCCAGCTCTGCGCCGGGCCGGCCTATCACGCCGCGCCGCTGGGTATCGATATCCGCGGGCCGATGAGCCAGGGCATTCCGGTGGTTTTCATGGACGGCCGCTGGGATTCCGAGACGGTCCTCAAGACCATCGAAAAGTACCGCATCAGCCACGGCCACATGGTTGCGATCATGTTCCAGCGCCTGCTGGGCCTGCCGCCGGAGATCAAGGCCAAGTACGACCTCTCGTCCCTGCGCCACATCATCCACGGCGCGGCCCCCTGCCCGCCCGACGTCAAGCGGGCGATGATCGAGTGGCTGGGTCCGATCCTGAGCGAATACTATGCCGGATCGGAAGGCGGCGGCGGCTTCACCATCAGTTCGGAAGAGTGGCTGCAGAAGCCCGGCAGCGTCGGCAAGCTGTCCTCGGAAGACGGCACCCGCGTGCTCGACGACGAGGGCAATCCCGCCCTCCCCGGCCAGCCGGGCCTGCTCTATTTCAAGGTCGCGGCGGCCAATCCGTTCGAATATTTCAACGACCCGGAAAAGACCGCCGCCAGCCATCGCGACGGCTATTTCACGCTTGGCGACGTCGGCTATTTCGACGAGGACGGCTACCTCTTCCTCACCGGCCGCACCGCCGAGTGCATCATCTCCGGCGGGGTGAACATCTATCCCCAGGAGATCGACAACGAGCTGATCAAGCATCCGGCGGTCGAGGACTCATGCGCCATCGGCGTGCCCAACACCGAATGGGGTGAAGAGGTGAAGGTCGTCCTGATGCTCAAGCCGGGCTTTACGCCCAGCCCGGCGCTGACCGCCGAGATCATGGCCTTCGCGCGCGAAAACCTGGCCGGGTTCAAGCTGCCGCGCTCGGTGGACTATGTCGACGACCTGCCCCGCTCGCCCGCCGGCAAGATCCAGCGCGGCAAGGTCCGCGCCCCCTTCTGGGCCGGCCGCAAGGTGCAGATCTAAGGTCCGCTTCGGCGCACCGATCTTGCCGGAAAGCCGGACTCACGCCTTCGTCGGCGTGATGTCAGACCGGTTCAAACTCATCGCGGCCGTCTATCTGCTGTTTCGGCGGGGCGACGAGATCCTGCTGCTGTTACGCGCCAACACCGGCTACGAGGACGGCAAGTACGGCCTGGTCTCCGGCCACGTGGATGGCGATGAGCCGCTGGCCGCGGCCGCCGCGCGCGAAGCCCGCGAAGAGGCCGGGGTCGAGATCGATCCGGCCGATCTGGCCTTGCGCACCGTCATGCACCGACGCCAGGACGATGAACGCGTCGAGTTCTTCTTCGAGCCGACCCGCTGGCGGGGCGAAATCCGCAACATGGAGCCCGACAAGTGCGCCGCCCTGAGCTGGTTTCCGATCGGGCGCCTGCCAGACAACACCATCCCTTACGTTCGCGAAGCCATCGCGCGGTGCCGCGAAGGCGTCCCCTATTCCGAATTCTGGAAGCCGAGCTGAAGCGGCACTGGGTCAGGGCGGTGAAGCAGCGGTGAACTCGATCGATCGGGCCGCGCGGTACTGCTGCAGGGCGTCCGGCGAGCCGGTTGGATCGACCAGGGCGACATAGCTGTCCGGCCGCAGCAGATAGAGGGCGTTTTGTGTCAGGCCGGCCGTCTCGTGCTCGGGTCGCCACGCGAACACGTGCAACGGCAGGCCCGAATTGCCGCACCATTCAACAAGCGCTTCGCTGGCCGCGCCATAGACGTGCACCTGCCAGACCAGGGCGGCCAGCGAGGCGAAGTTGTCCTCCGCCTCGGCCGGGGCCCAGGGCAGCCGGTCGCCGCCATGCACACGACCGGCCTTGCCGGCGCTCAAGGGGCCGTCGCGATAGTTCAAGGTGATCTGGCTGACCATGCGGAAGAGAAATTCCCGCGCCACCTCGATGCGGACCACATTCGACAGCACCATCGGCGCGATGCGGGTGCGCAGAATGTCGGCGAGCGCGCCGTCGGCGGTGGCGATACTGAAGGCCCGATCGGTGGTGGCCACCAGCCGGCGCGCAAAGCCGATCCGCTCGGCCTCGTAGCTGTCCAGCAGGCTGTCGGGCGCGCGGCCGCCCAGCACCGCGGCCAGTTTCCAGGCCAGGTTGATCACGTCGCCGATGCCGGTGTTCATGCCCTGGCCGCCGGCGGGACTGTGTATGTGCGCCGCGTCGCCGGCCAGGAAGGCGCGGCCGTCGCGGAAGTGATCGGTCACCCGGTGATGCACGTGATAGGTCGAAAACCAGTTCACCTTGCGGATCTCGACCTTCAGGTTCTGGATGGCGCGATCGCTGACATCCTCGAACTTCAGCGTATCGGCATGGTCGGCGCGCTCGTCGCGAACCGTGCCGATCAGCCGCGCGCGGCCTTCGCCGGCGAGCGGGAAGATGGCCAGGAAGTCGGCCTCGTCGAGGTCGACATGCAGTTCCCCATCGATGGGCGGCCCAGCCGCCTCGACATCGGCCACATAGAAGATCTGGCGGTAGGTGCCGCCCGGAAACCCCGAGCCGATGATCTCGCGCACGATCGAGCGGGCGCCGTCACAGCCGGCGATATAGGCCGCCTCGCAGGTCTCCTCGGCCCCATCGGGCCCGCGAAGCCGGGCGATGACGCGGTCGCCGGCGTCGTCGAAGCCGACTAGTTCGGTGCGGCGCTCGACGGCGACGCCCAGCGTCTGCAGCCGCTCGATCAACAGCCGCTCATGCTGGTCCTGCGGGAAGATATGCAGGAAGGGATAGGGGGTCAGACCCTCGCCGACGGTCTCGAACGGCAGGCGCGCGGCCTTCTTGCCCCTGACCCAGAGATTGACCGCCGGGTCCTTGTGGCCGCGGGCGATGACCTCGCCGGTCAGCCCGAGCTGGCTGTAGAGCTCCAGGGTGCGGGCCTGCACCGCCAGCGCCCGCGATGTGGTCCCCGGCTCGGCGGTCTTGTCGACGATGCGCACCTTGACCCCAAGCTTGGTCAGCCAGAGCGTCAGCACCAGGCCGGTGGGTCCGGCGCCGATGACCAGGACATCGCTTTTCGTCATTTTGCATCTCCCAGAAGCATGCCGTGCAGCACCGTATCGGCGTGTTGCGTCGCCAGCGCCCGCCGGTAGGGCACCGCCATGATCATCGGTCCCGCCAGCGAAAAGGCGCCTGGCCGTCAATGCGGCGGCGTCTAGAAGCCCAGCGCCAATCCTTCGACGCGCGGATCGGACCCGCCGGCCAGCACGCCGGTCGCCGGGTCGCGCACGATGATCTGCGCCGCCCCGCCTGCGCCCCAGCCGCCCATGGGTTCGAGCCGGTGGCCCAACGCCTCCAGGCCGGCGCGGGTCTCGTCCGAAAGCCGCGTCTCCACCTCCAGCCGGTAGGGATTGGGCCGGTTCGCCGGGTCCGTCCCTGGCCACGTGCTCCAGCGTGGCAGCTCGGTCGCCGCCTGAACGTCGAGGCCGCCATCGATCAGGCCGACCAGCATCTGCAGGTTCCACTGCGGCTGGCCGTCGCCGCCGGGCGTGCCGCCGACCATGATCGGGACGCCGTCGGCATCCTGCATCGACCAGCAGTTCAGGGTGTGCATGGTCTTCTTGCCGGGCGCGAACAGGTTCGGATGTCCCTGCTCCAGGCTGAAGCCGCGCCCAACGCGGTTGTTCAGGATCACGCCGGTGTCGCCGGCGATGACGCCGCTGCCGAAGGCGCTTGAGACGGACTGGATCAGCGAGACCATCATGCCGTCGCCGCCGACGACGCAGAGATAGGTGGTGTCGCCGTCCGCCATGACGCCGCCGGCGTTCTCCTCGGCCGAGCGCGCCGCGTCGATCTCGGCGAAGCGACCGGCGGCCCATGGCTTGGACAGCAAGGTCTTCAGCGGCGTCGGTCCGAAGGCCGGGTCCATCGCGAAGGCCAGGCGGTCGGCATAGGCGAGCTTGGTGGCCTCGACGAGGGTATGGACGGCGCCCGCATCACCGGCGGCCAGGGCCTCGGCCGTCGCATGTTCGACGATGTTCAGTGCCTCCAGCAGGATCATCCCCTGCGACGGCAGGCCGGTCTGGTGCATGGTATAGCCGCGATAGGTGGTCGAGATCGTCGGTTCCAGCACCGTCTCGTGCCCTGCGAGATCGTCGGCCGACAGCGCCCCGCCCAGGTCCTGCACGGCCTGGGCCACCCGCCGGGCGAGGTCGCCCTGGTAGAAGACCGCGGGGCCATCGGCGGCGATAGCGCGCAGCGTGCGGGCAAGATCGGTCTGGCGCAGCAACTCGCCCGGCCGGGGCGCCCGGCCGCCGGGCATGAGCACCGCCGCGGTCGCCGGACAGCGAAGGATCAGCTTGGCGAAGGCGTCGATCGCCGCCCAGCCCAGGGTGGTGATGGCGAAGCCCTGCTCGGCGTGGCCGATGGCCGGCGCGGCCAGGGACGCCAGCGGCTGGGTCCCGAACCGATCGAGCAGCGCGCCATAGGCGTGCACCATGCCCGGAACCCCGATGGAGAGCGGCCCGTCCAGCGGCATGTGGGTTCCGTCGCCCGCGGCCCGCATCTGCTCGATGGTGGCGGCGCGCGGTGAGATCCCGCTGCCCAGCACGGCCACGGGCGGCTGGCCCGGCGGCTGGACGATGGCGAAGAGGTCGCCGCCGAGGCCGCACATCTCCGGCATCACCACCGCGGCGGTCAGGGCCGCCGCCACCGCGGCGTCCACCGCATTACCGCCGGCCTTCAGCACCTGCAGGCCGGTCTCCGCCGTCAGCGGATGGGCCGCGGCGATCATGCCATGGCTGGCGAAGGCCGGGCCGATCCGGCGCCGCCGCCACGACGGGCGCTTGCCGCCCGGAAAGCCGATCATGGATGGGCCCCCAGCACGGCGCAGCTGTGGTCGAGCAGCTCCTCGCCGGCGGCCTTGTCGAGCGGCATGAGGCTGGCGTGATCGCTCAACAGGATGAAGCCCGGCTTGCCGGCGAAGGACGCGCCGATCGCCACCAGCGTCTCGCGCGCCATGCCAGCGCGGGCGTCGGGATCAGCCTCGGCGAGCAGCTTGAACGGGTCGCGGGCGCCGAAGTCCGCCCCCATCAGCCGCCGGACCCGATAGTGGTGGCCGGTGAGCGGCACATCCAGGTCGGACCAGCGCTCGCCGATCCGGGCCTGACTGGCGGCCAGGGTCCGCTGCACGCTGGGCCGGACGCAGTCGATATGGATGTGCAGCTGGTTCTGCGTGCGGCCATAGAGCGAATTGATCGCCAGCCCGAGCGCCTCGCGCGGCACGGGCCGGCCGGCGCGTTTCTCGAAGATCAGCCGGGCGTCCCAGGCCGCCTGCCAGTAGTTGGGCGAATTGGCCGCCAATAGCTTGGTATCCTCGATACCGGTGACGCGATCGGTGGGAATGAGCAGCAGCTGGGTGTCGCCACGGATGTCCTTCAGGACCGCATAGCCGTGGGGCAGGTCCACCTTGCTGCACGGCGCCGGGCTGCCGCTGAGCCTGACGTCGGTGACGCACAGATCGTGCACGACGTTCCAGAGCGCATTGGGATCGGCGGCGCTGGCCCGCGAGGCGGCGATCCAGGCGAGGCCGGTCAGGAAGATGGCGCCCAGTCTCAAAGCGCTATGGATAGGGGTTCGCCGCTGCATGGTCCGCCTTTTTGCCCACCGGTCAGCTTGCCACCGCCGCGATGGTCAGGACAGGGCGATCGGGTCTAGAAAAAGGCAAAAGCGGGAGGCGCTGGTGAAAATTCACATGTCCTCCGCCGCGATGGCGGCGGTCCTGGCCCTGTCGGCGACGGCGAGCATCGCTCAGCCACCCGCCGTCGGCGCCGAACCCGGCGCGGTCCAACTCGCCCTGGCCAACCTCCCGGCCAAGTCGGACGTCAAGCTCACCGTCACCTCGCCCGCCTTCAAGACCGGCGGCGACATCCCATTCGAGAATACCGCCTACCGCGGCAATGTCTTCCCGGGGCTGGCCTGGACGAAGGGACCGTATGGAACCCGGTCCTATGCGGTGATCATGCAGGATGACGACGCCATGTTTCGCGGCGCGCCGATCCTGCACTGGACGATGTACGACATACCGGCGGGCGTCAGGACCCTGGCCGCCGGCATGACCGCGCCGCCGGCAAGCGCCAGCTACGGCCCAAATATCGCGAGCGCCAGCCACGCCTATATGGGTCCGCACACTCCACCGGGCCCTCGGCATCACTATCACTTCCAGATTTTCGCCCTGGACACGACGATCGCGCCCGCGCCGGTCCCCAACTATGCCGCCCTGACAGCCGCGATGCAGGGTCACGTCCTGGCCAGCGGCCAGGTGGTCGGCCTTGGCCGCGTCGATCCCAACGCGCCGCCGCCCGCGCCGCGTCCAGCCCCGCCGCCAGCGGCGCCGGCGCATTAGGGACCGGCTCGACCCACGATTTATTTACCTCGTCGGCGGCAAACTGCAATCTTTCAACCGTCGGTGTCATCATGGACAACGAGCCCAGTGACGTCCTTGTGCCGCGCAACACGGTGCTGGCCGCCGGCTGGTTTTTCGAAAACAGCCTCGACATCTTCCTGAGCCTTCAGGACGATGTGGTCAAAAGCGCCAACCCGACCTGGACGGCGCTCACCGGCTGGACCGTCCATGAGACGAACGGCCGCCCGTTCTGGGACTTCGTACACCCGGACGACGTCATGGAGGCCCAGGCGGAGATCGCCGTGCTCGCCTTCGGTGAGCGCGCCGTCTACCAGCACCGGCTGGCGACCAAGGCCGGCGGGTGGCTGTGGGTCAGCAGTCACGCGGTCAGGGGCGAAGGAAACTGGGTCCTGGCCATCCTGCGCGACATCACCGCCGAACGGGCGCGGGAGGCGGAAAGTGAAGAGGCCCGGCGCGCCACCGAGTTGCTGCGCGAGGCGGCGCATGTCACCATCTGGCGCTACAATCCGGATACGGACGAATACGACCTCAACCCTGATTTCACCCGGCCGGCCGTGCGCGCCGAGCGGGACTGGAAAATGGCCGGCGGCGGCGTGCGTTCGGTGGTGCATCGCCGAGACGCTCCGGACCTGCAGCAAGCCTGGGCCCGCACTATCGAGACCGGCGAGCCGGCTATCATGGACTATCGCGAGCGGACAGCAGACGGCGGCTGGCGGCACATCCGGGCAGCCTTTCAGGGCATGCGCCCCCTCGCCTCCGGCCGCTGGGAGATCGTCGGGATCAGCGAGGACGTGACGGTGCTGGTCGAGGCGCGCGACGCGGCGATGCGCGGTGAACGCGCCGCCCTGGCGGCGGCCGAGGCCAAGACCCAGTTCCTGACCAATGTCAGCCACGAGATCCGTACGCCGATGAACGGCGTCCTAGGCATATTGCACCTGTTGCAGGCCGAACCGTCGCCGGCGGAGCGCCAGCGGCTGGTGGCCGAGGCCCTGGCCTCGGGCGTCGGCCTCTCCGACCTGCTCAACGACATCATCGACTATTCCGACGTGGAGGCCAGCCGTCTGGAGCTGCACCGCGAGCCGGTCGACCCCGCCGCCGAGATCGACGGCGTCGTCGCCCTGCTGCGCCCCGGGGCGCTGGCCAAGGGGCTGACGCTTACCGTGTCCTGCAGCGACAGCATCGGCTGGGTGCTCGCCGATCCCGCGCGCTTACGGAAAATGGCCTTCCACCTGATCGGCAACGCGGTGAAGTTCACGCCGCAGGGCAAGGTAACCGTGCGGCTCGACGCCGAGGGCGAGGATGAGGAGCGGCGTCTCAGGCTCGAGGTCCAGGACACCGGCATCGGCATTTCGCCCGAGGCCCAGGCCGGACTGTTCGAGCGGTTCAGCCAGGCCGACGGCTCCTTGACCCGGCGGTTCGGCGGCCTGGGCCTTGGACTTGCGGTCACCCGGCGGCTGGCCGAGCTCATGGACGGCGGGGTCGCCGTTCAGAGCCGCATCGGCGAAGGCTCGACCTTCCGGGTCGAGATCGGGGCCCCGGCCCGCGCGCGGCCGGCCGAAGCGAGCGGCGGCGGCTGGCTGAGCGGCCTGCGTGTGCTGGTGGTCGAGGACAACGCCACCAACCGGCTGGTGGCCACTGGCATGTTGGGCCAGCTCGGCGCCGAGGTGGAGACGGCCGAAGACGGGGCGCAGGGGGTCGAGGCGGTCGAGCGGGGCGACTTCGACCTCATCTTCATGGACATCCAGATGCCGGTCATGGACGGCGTCGAAGCCACCCGGCGCATCCGGGCGATGGCCGGGCCGAAAGGCGCCACGCCGATCGTCGCCACCACCGCCAATGTCATGCCCGAACAACTGGCCGACTATCGTCGGTCGGGCATCAATGGCGTGGTCGCCAAGCCCATTTCGCCGCGCGCACTGCTGGCCGAGGTGGCGAGGGTGGCCGGTGGCCAGCGCTATGAGGCTCGCGCCGAGCGGAGCGCCTGATCGCCTTTAGTGGACGGGCTCGGCGCCGTGGAAGACGAAGAAGGCGCCGGCCGCGATCAGGACGAAGCCCAGGCCCTGCATAAGGCTGATCTTCTGGCCGAGATAGAAGACCGAAAAGACCGCGAAGACCGAGAGGGTGACGACCTCCTGGATCGCCTTCAGCTCGGCCGCCGAATAGACGCCGCTGCCCCAACGATTGGCGGGTACGGCCAGGCAGTATTCGAAAAAGGCGATGCCCCAGCTTATCCCGATCACGATCCACAGCGGCCGGTCCTTGAACCGCAGGTGGCCGTACCAGGCAAACGTCATGAAGACGTTCGAGCAGATCAGCATGCCGATCGGGAGCAGGCGGGCGATGGCGACGGGCATGGTGCGAACTCCTCGATCGCCGATCATAACCATGCGCTCGCCGCCGTCACTGGCCGCTAGGCGGCGGGGCTGGACGACGACGAGCAATGCCTGGCTCATCGGTCTCTGCCTTGGGTCCCGGCTTGTCGGTTCCAAACGCCCTTACCGCGCGGGCCGTTCCCGCAAAACCGACCCCTGATGGGGTTCGGTCGACAGCCTGTCTGGCGTGAGGCCTGGTCTTGGCTGTTCGAACCCGCGTAAGACGGTCTCCGCATGCCAGGAGACCTGTTGCATGAGTGGCTTGACGCAAACCCGGGCGGCTTCGTTCGGCGCCGCCGCGGACGCCTATGAGCGCGCCCGGCCCTCCTATCCCGAAGCGGCCATCGACTGGCTGTTGCCGCACGGCGCGCGGCGCATCCTCGACCTGGGCGCCGGTACGGGAAAGCTCACCCGCCACCTCCAGGCGCGCGGCCTTGACGTCGTCGCCGTCGAACCCTCCGAAGGCATGCGCGCCCAGCTGAGCCACGGCCTGCCGGACGTGCCGGTCTTGGCTGGCTCGGCCGAACAGATCCCGCTCAACGACGCCAGCGTCGACGCCGTCGTCGTCGGCCAGGCCTGGCACTGGTTCGATCCCGCCCGCGCGGTCCCCGAGGTCGCCCGGGTGCTGAAACCCGGCGGCGCGCTGGGCCTGATCTGGAACATTCGCGACCGGCGCGACCCCTGGATGGACGCCTTCAGCGGCCTGGAGCCGGAGCACGACAACTCCGAGGCCGACAGCGAAAACCCCCGGGTCGGGCCGCCGTTCGGGCCAGCTGAGCGGTTCGACCTGCCCTGGCGCCAATCGACCACGCCTGCGGCGCTGATCGATCTGCTGGCCTCACGCAGTTATGTGATCGTGTTGCCGCAGGCCGAACGCGCCGCCCTGTTGGCCAACGTCCGCCGCTTCCTCGCTGCCGATCCGTCCACCGCCGGCAAGGCGGAGATCAGCGTGCCCTACGTGACCCGATGCTCTCGCGCACAAAGGACCGGGGGCTAGGGGCCGCCGGGCGAGGGGCGGGTTCCGCAGCCAACCGCGCGCGCACGCGCTCCAACTCCGGGGGGTCGGCCCGGAAATCGGCCGCCAGGCCCAGGCGCGCATTGCAGGCGGGGCAGCGCACCGAGTCCTCGTCGGCCAGTTCGCTCAACACCTGAAAGGGCTTGCCGCATGGCTTGCACTTCCAGATCTGCGCCGGCGCCGGGGATGCGGCGGCCGGGGCGCCGGGCGCTGCGATCGGCGTCGCCGGCGGAAACTTCAGATGCAGGATGGGACGCTTGGGCTTTTCGGTCATGGCAGGCGCGCTTGCGAAAACAACTGATCCTGGGCAAGGTGAGCCCGAGCAGAGGCCCTCTCTCATTGGTCAGTGACAAATGAAAGACGGAAAAGATTAATTCGGCGACTTCAGGCAAGTTTGCCGAAATTCGGATCACTGAAGCTCGACCGTCCATCCTCGCCATGCCCGGCGATACGGCGCTCGAATCGAGCGCGGGACCCAGTCACCGTGAAATCATACCAGTGGCTGTTCGCACCGATATCCCACGCCTGGGTGATCTGGTCGCGAGGTCGCACATTGAACAGTTGGATAGGCTGGCGGCGCGGGTTCGGCACGACCTGCATGACGACCGAGGAGTCGCCCGCATTGCTGAAGGTCATCATCAGCAGCCTGCGGACGGGATCAAATCTGGCGTCTACCGCCACGCTGTCCGTCGCCGTCCCGCTGAAGCCGCGTAGGAAGCCGTTCGGGCCGTGCAGATCGAAACCGTAGACGCCCCCGTCGAGCGGAATGAGGTCAACCAGGCTCTTGCCGGCCTCGACCGTGTAGAAGCGGGGTTCGCCGCCGCCTGCCGTGTAGAGAATGAACCCCGCACCGGCCTTGCCGGTGTTGGAAATGGTCAGGGCCAGGCCCTCGGGCCGCATCCGCGCGCTGACATCGAAGGCATAGGGCAGAGCGCGGGCCGGCCGTTGGCCCGGCTCCTGGCGGGGAAGCGGTTGCGCGCCGTCCGGCGCCTTGGGAAACGGCAGCTTCCTGGCCTTTTCGGCGTCCGGAACCGCTGGCAGGCTTGCCGCGCTGGGCAGCGGCCGAATGCGATATCTGTTCGGCGTGGCGAAGTCGAAGACGCTGGTCAGGTCGCCGGTGACAGCGCGTCGCCAGGGGCTGATGTTCGGCTCGGCCACCCCGAACCGCGCCTCGATGAAGCGGATCACAGAGGTGTGGTCGAACACCTGCGAATTGACATAGCCGCCCTTGGTCCAGGGCGAGACCACGATGGCCGGCACCCGCGGGCCCAGGCCCACCGGCTCGCCGTGATAGACCTCGCCGGTCGCGTCCACCGTGCTCTTGCCCAGCGCCGGCCCGGCGGTGGGTATGATCGGCTGCACGTGGTCGAAGAAGCCGTCGTTCTCGTCATAGTTCAGGATGAAGGCGGTCTTGGCCCAGACCTCGGGGTTTGACGCCAGCGCCGCGATCAGCCGGGCGGTGAGATATTCACCCCTGGCCGGGCTGGCCTCCGGATGTTCGCAGAGCTTGTACGGCGCGACGATCCAGGAGACCTGGGGCAGGCGGTCCGCGGCGACGTCGGCGGCGAATTCGGCGACCAGAAACTCGCCCTCCGAGTCCTTGGCGTTAGCCTGGGTCGAACCCGCCGCCCAGGCGCGGCCGCGCTGATAGAGGGCTGAATCCTCCGCCAGGCCGCGGAACTGGCTGAAATAGGCCAGGCCATTGTCGCCGTAATTGTCCCACTCCTGATAGACGCGCCAGGAGACCCCCGCGGCCTGCAGTCGCTCGGCATAGGTGGTCCAGCCGACGCCCTTGAACGCCTTGGCGTCGTTCTTCGGGTCAGACGTGTCGTTGGTCTCCGTCGGCGGATTGTCGATGACGATGCGGCTGTCGTCGCCGGCGGAAAGGCCGCTGGTGCCCGAGAACAGGAAGAGCCGGTTCGGATTGGTCGGGCCGAAGATCGAGCAGTGATAGCCGTCGCAGATCGTGAAGGCGTCGGCGAGCGCACAGTAGAACGGCAGATCGGCGCGGGTGAAATGGCCCATGGTCAGCGGACCCTTGGTCGGGACCCAGGCGTCGTAGTGCTTCCAGCGCGCGTGGCTGCCCTTCCAGCTATGGTCCAGGCTGTAGAGGGTCTGGGCGCGGCTGGTCTCGGACTCCAGGTGGAAGGGACTGACCACGGCCCTGCCGTCCCGGGTCGGCTGCATCCAGACCGGCTGGCCGCTGGGCAGGGTGATGGCGCGCGGGTCGCCATAGCCGCGCACCCCGCGTAAGGTCCCGAAATAATGGTCGAAGGAGCGGTTCTCCTGCATCAGGATGACGATGTGTTCGACGTCCTGGATCGTGCCGGTGACCCGCCGCGCCGGCAGGGCCAGCGCCTGGGCGATCGCCGGCGGCAGGGCGGCGGCGCCAACGGCCGCACCCGCCGTCCGCTTGAGGAATTCGCGGCGGTCGCCTCGCGCATCGGTCATGGACTCGCCCCCAAGGCCTGTTTCAGAGCGCGAGCATAGCTGAATTCGCGGACGATCTAATGAAGCGTTGGCCGGATGAGCGCTGTGTCGTAGCCGAGCTCGCGCACCCGGCTCTCAAGCATCGCCCGCATCGCCGCCGGCGGTTCGGCCGAGCGGGTCAGCAGCCAAAGATAGCGGCCGGAAGGTTCTCCGACGATGGACCAGTCATAGGCCTCGCCGTGATCGAGCACCCAATAGTCGCCGACGAAGAAGGGGCCGAAGAAGGAGACCTTCAGCTTGGCGTTGTCGCTGCCCGCGACGACCTTCGCGCGACCCCTGGCGATCTTGATCGGCCCGTCCAGGCCGCCCTGGCGACAGGCGTTGACCACCTGGACCAGGCCGTCGTCGCGCAGCTTGTACTCGGCGCTGACAGCGTCGCAGCCGCGCTCGAAACTGTTCTCATAGCGACCGATCTCGTACCAGAGCCCGGCATAGCGGCCGATATCGACCGGCTTGGCCGGTTGCGGCACGGCGCGATTGCCGACCGGCGGCCGAAGCTGGGCGACGGCCGCTGTCGCCGCCAGCGCTACGGCGGTCATTGAGATCAGGGCGAGCGGCAGAGCGGCGCGGCGAAGCTTCATGAAAGCACAACGTCGGCCGTCTTCAAATTGTTGCCGGAACAGCCGATGCTGCAATGCTGGTCCAAGTCCTGGAGAGCCGCCCCATGCTCGGAATTGTCCGCCGCCGCCTGATCCAGACCGCCGCCGCGGCCACCGCGCTCGGCGGTGCGGCGCCCGGCCTGGTGGACGCGGCGACCGGCGCGGCGCCGGCCCGGCTGAACGACATCGACCATTTCATCATCCTGATGAAGGAGAACCGCTCCTTCGACCACTATTTCGGGTCCTTGCGCGGCGTGCGCGGCTTCGACGATCCGACCGCGCGGCGGCCCGACGGCGGCTCGCTGTTTCGCCAGGCGGATGTGGGTCACGCCGACGGCTATGTCGCGCCCTTCCGCATGAACACCCGCCACACCAGCGGCCAGCGGGTGGAAAACCTCAGCCACGCCTGGACCGTCCAGCACGCCGCCTGGAACGGCGGAGCGATGGACCGCTGGGTTCCCGCCCACCGCGCCTCCGATGGCGACCGCGGCCCGCTGACCATGGGCCATTTCACCCGCGAGGATATCCCCTACTATTACGCCCTGGCCGACGCTTTTGCCCTCTGCGACGGCTATCATTGCTCCGTGTTCGGACCAACCCACCCGAACCGCTATTTCCTGATGACTGCGACCAACGATCCGGACGGCCTGCACGGCGGTCCGGCGATCAACAATGCCGGCAGGGCCTATGCCTGGGAGACCTATCCCGAGCGGCTCGAAAAGGCGGGCGTCACCTGGCGCGTCTATCACGACTTCGACGACTACGAATGCAACGTGCTGAAATTCTTCACCCAGTACCAGCAGGCCCCGAAGACCTCGGGCCTCTATCACAACGCCCTGGTCAACCGGCCCTTCTACCAGCTGCTGGCCGACCTGCGCAGCGGCGACATCCCGCAGGTGACCTGGATCGTGCCGCCTTCGGATGTCAGCGAGCACCCCGACTATCTGCCGGCCGCCGGCGAGGACCATACCGCCCAGGTGCTGGCGGCGTTGTGGTCCAATCCGAAGCTCTGGGCCAAGACGGCCGTCATTCTGAACTACGACGAAAACGACGGCCTGTTCGATCACGTGGCGCCGCCGACCCCGCCGCCGGGGACGCCGGGCGAGTTCATCGGCGGCCTGCCGGTGGGGCTCGGATTTCGCGTGCCCTGCATGCTGATCTCACCGTTCAGCCGTGGCGGCTATGTCTGTGGGGATGCGTTCGATCACACCTCGACCTTGCGCCTGCTCGAGACCCGGTTCGGTGTCGAGGTGCCCAATCTGAGCGCGTGGCGGCGCCAGACCACCGGCGATCTGACGACGGCCTTCGGCTTCGGCGCCCCGGCCCGCTACGACGTCCCGCGCATGCCGGAGACGGAGCAGGCGCTGCGGTTGGCGCAATTGCGCGTGACCAGCCTGCCGCCGCCGGCCGTACCCGCCGAACAGAGCGCGCCGCGCCAGGAGCCGGGCTCGCGGCCCCGGCGCGGCGGCCTCGAACGGGCCTGAGAGTTGCGGCTCTAGGCGTCGGCGGGGACCGGGTCCGCCGGTACAGGCGTCGCGCCGCCCCCAACCAGGCGCGTGAGGCTGACGCAGGCCGCGACGGCCGCAACTACGGCGGCCACGATCAGGGTCCGGTTGGTGGCGCCATGGCCCTGCAGGCGGAAGATCAGCGCCACGCCCGCCGCACCGGCCGTCTGCCCGGTCAGCCGGGCGGTGGCCAGCATGCCGCCGGCCGCGCCGCTGCGTCGCCTGGGCGCCACCGACGTCATGGCGCGGTTGTTCGGCGACTGGAAAATGCCGAAGCCGATGCCGCAGATCGCCGTGCGCCAGACGATGTCGGCGACCCCGGCATGGGGAGCCAGCTGAGACAGCAGCTCCAGTCCGACGGCGAGCACGGCCAAGCCGATCCCGCCCAAAAGACCTGCGGCTATGCGATCGGCAAGGTGGCCGCTTCGCCGCCAGCGCGTCAAACGGGGACGCCAAGGCGGCGGTTCCGGCTGGCCGGCGCCGAACTGTCGCGGTACTGTCACAATACGCGCATGCCGGCGCTGCCTGGCGAAACGACGCCTTACGCTCATGGATCGCGAAGCCTATCAGGTGCTCGAAGCCCTCGGTCGCGGGGCGCATGGCGAACTGGCCGGGCGCGAGCGCTGGATCGACGCCTTCAAGACCATCCGCTGGGTGGTGGAGAGCGACAAGGGCCCGTCCTGACCTCGGAAGGCCGCCACGCCCGCGATCAGCTGGCCGCGGAATAGTCGCTCAGCCGCCGGCGCGCAGGCGGCGCTGATTGGCGCGGACACGACGCCGATAGAGCGCGATGGCGCGGGCGGGCGCCAGGTCGAGACGGCCGCTCATGGCGCTGCGGCCGATCTGCAGTTGTGCATCCAGCGCCGCCTCGGTCTTTTCGGAGATCATGCGCTGGACCTCGGCTTCGGCCGCGGCGCCGCCGGCGGAGACCTTCATCATGCGCAGCGCGATGACGCTCTGCGCCTCAATGCCGAGTTGCATCGCGCTCATCGACAGGCTGAGCCAGGAGGAGTTGCGCCGCGCCATGAGTGGTCCTTTCGGGATGCCGTCATGCCGTGCAAAGCCCGCCCCGCATGCTGCAGCGCAGCCCATAACCCGGGCGTTTGGCCGAGGTTCCGACGAGCAACCGAGAAGTGGTCCAAGGCGCCGTTGTGACGCTTTTTTAGGCGCCGACTGGAACCGACTTCGGAGACCCTCGTTGACGGCTGCAACACTTCGTTCTGGGAGGCTGACATGGGCCGTTCACTTCTTCTGCTTTTTCTCGGCGTGCCGATTCCGATCATCATTCTGCTCGCCCTGGTTTGGCATTGAGCCGGCTGGG
>CALAEG010000396.1 GCA_937890965.1 uncultured Caulobacteraceae bacterium
GCCGAGTGGAAGGCCGGCGAGATCGGGCTGCTGCTCGATCCAGGCCGCCGCCAGCAGAAGACGGTCGGCGAGAAGGTCGATGTCGAAGACCTTGCGGCGGTCCTTGGCTTCCTGCTCGCCCAGCAGGTCGAACAACAGGGTGGCGAAGCCGCGGCTGTTCAGGTCATCGGCGACCGCGCGATTGCGTGGGCTCAGCCGGCTTGAGCCGCTGCCATGGGCGAACAGGACAAGGCCCCGCGCCTGCGCCGGGACCTGCAGATCGCCGGCCAGACCGAGCGGCCAGCGAACCTCGCGGCGGATAACTTCGCCGACCCGTCCGGACGCGTCTTCATCCGGGACCTGGGCGATCAGGGCGAGGGCCTCCTTGTCGGTCAGCTGGTGAAAGTCGTCATAGAAGGCGCCGACGCCGTAGAAGGGCCGGGGCGTCTCGAGGCAGACGATCTCGTCGGCCTCGCCGCGCATCTCCTCAAGCGTGTCGGCGGGCGCCACGGGAACCGCGAGGACGATCCTGGCGGCCCCCTGACGCCTGAGCGCCCTCAAGGCCGCCTTGGCGGTGGCGCCGGTGGCCAACCCGTCGTCGACGACGATCGCCGTGCGCCCGGCCGGGCTGACACGCCGCCGGCCGCCGAGATAGACGGCGCGCCGACGCTCGATCTCCGCAAGCTCGCGATCTCGCCCGGCCATCAGGAACGCCGCGTCCGCCCCGGTCATCGCGCCCACCTGCTCGTTGACCACGAGCTGCGGCGCGTCGCCGTCGACCACCGCGGCGAGGGCCAGTTCGGGCTGGCCCGGCGCACCGATCTTGCGGACCATGATCAGGTCGAACGGCGCGTTCAACGCCTTGGCGATCTCGACCGCGACGGGCACGCCGCCGCGTGGCAAGGCGTAGATCACGGGTTGGTCAAGCTTGATCTCCCGAAGCCGCGCGGCGAGTTTCCGTCCCGCATCGGCGCGGTCGAGGAAAAGGGATCGGGAATTGGAGTCGGCCATCACGATCTTCCGGCGGCCACATGGCGGATGTCGGGCGCGCGCCGCTCCGGCGCCGGGGCCGGGCCTTTCGGATAACCGATAATGATCGGCGCGACCGGTGTGTATTCCGGCGGAATGCCGAGTCTGGCCCGGCCCGCCGGCGTGTTCAGCCACGCTTCGGAAAAACCGATCCAGCAGGCGCCAAGGCCCTCGGCATAGGCGGCGAGCATCAGGGTCTGGGCGGCGAGGCAGCAGTCCTTGAGCGCCATCTCATCCGGCGTCGTGGCGCAGATCACCACCAGGACGGGGGCGTTGTAGAAGATGTTGAACTCGGGCGAGGTCAGCATTGGGCGCATGCGGGCCATCTCAGGGTGTTGGTCGGCCTGGCCCAGCATCAGCGCCTTGGCCTCGGCGGAGAAGGCCGCGAGGCTGGCTCGGTCGTCGGCCACGAAGAAGCACCAAGGCTGGAGATTGACCCCGCTCGGCGCCCAGGTTGCGGTCTCGATAAGGGACTGGACCACAGCCTCGGACGGCGCCTTGTCGGTGTAGTCTCGGACAGCGCGCCGTCCGCGGATGGCTTCAAGAACGTCCATCGAGTTCTCCCGTTCAAGCCCCGCGCCACGATCGGCCGCCGCTGAGCGGCCAGCCATGATCTGGATCAATAGGTCCGTTGGCTTGGAGGTCTGGGGTTGCGAACGGGCGCGCCGTCGTCGGGTCTATCATGCCGCCGATCGACCCTCGGCTTGGTCAGCAGCGAAGCTGATCTTGAATCGAAGGAGCTGTTGTCTGATCGCCAGCGGATCCTGGCTGGTCGACGCGTAGGCCACGTAACCATCAGGTCGGACCAGATAGACCGCATCCTTGGCGAGACCCGCGCGTCTCGCTGCGGGCGTCCACGCAAACCCGTGCAATGCCAAACCCCATTTGGCGCAAGCGTCGCGCAATTGGTCGTCCACTTGACCAAACACTTGCGCCTGCCAGCCCATCCCTCGGAGTGGCGTGAAATTGTCGGACTGATCTGTCTGCCTGACCCACGGCAGCCGATCCCCACCGGCTACGCGGCCAGCCTTGCTGGCCGGGCCGCTGCTCTTTCTATAGTCGATCGCCAACTGCGAGATCGTGCGGAAAACCCACCGACGAAACACGCTCATTCGCATCAGTCTGGGCGCGAGCCCGGTCAATGCGGATCGAGCCAATCGCATTAGCTTGCCGCGCTTAGCCTGAAGCGCGAATCCCCGGTCGGTTGTCGCCGCGATCCGCCGGGCGGCCTCGATGCGTTCGCTCTGATAGGTGTCGAGAAGGGCGGCGTCGGCGCCGTTTCGAAGCACGGCGCCCAACTTCCAGGCCAGGTTGACCGCGTCGCCGACGCCGGCGTTCAGACCCTGTCCGCCCGCCGGGCTGTGAACGTGGCTGGCGTCTCCCAGCAGGAACACCCGCCCCTTGCGCCACTCGGTCGCGATGCGCTGCTGGACGCGATAGGTCGAGAACGACTCCACCACGGACACCTCGAGGTCGGCGTCTTGCCGCAGCTGCCAACTCACATCGTCAAAATCGATCTGCAACAGAGTCTTTCGTGCAAGTTCGGGCACGAGTCCGATCAGACGAACACGCCCATCGCCCCTGAGCGGGAAGACGCTGCAGATGTCGTCGCCAGACATGACGTAGTGCAGTTCCCCATCGACACTCGACCCTGTGGCCTCGACGTCGGCCACATAGAAGAGCTCGTTGGAGGACTCGCCGGGAAACCCGATTTTTGACAGTTCGCGCACGATCGAGCTGACGCCGTCGCACCCACAAACGAACGCCGCTTCACAGAAGTCGTCCCCGCCACCGAGCCCCTTGAGCCGCGCCCGCACAACCCCGCCGCGATCATCGAGGTCGATCAGCTCGGTGTTTCGTTCGACCTGAATGCCGGCCGCCGCCAAATGGTCGATGAGCAGTTTCTCGTGGTCGTCCTGGAGAAGGACCAGCACAAAGGGAAACGGGCTGAGCCCGTGGCCGAACTCCCCGAAAGGGACCGGCTCGACCGATCTGCCGCCGATGTGGACGTTCATACCGGTGATCACGCGGCCGCGGGCGATCGCATCGCGCGCCAGTCCCACCTGATCGTAGAACTCAAGCGTCCGGGCCTGCAGCGCGAACGCCCGCGAGGCCATGCCGGACTGGGGAGCCCGGTCGATAATCCGAATGCGGATGCCGAGCTTCGCCAACCAAAGCGCGAGCACCAGCCCGCTGGGTCCCGCTCCGACGATCAGAACCTCGGTTTCCATGATCAATTTCGCCAATCGTCCAGGCCCTGGATTGCCGAGCACCCTGCGCCGCGCAGCCGCCGCAACGATGATCGAGATCAAGTCGCCGGCTCAGTTGTCGAAAACTCGCCGCCTAGTGAATGCGGCGGACACAGCTAAACCTGACGATCACACCCGTGGCTACGCCAACATTATTCCGCCGCGATCGGCCGCCGCTCCGCGTCCGCGACCACCCGCAACGCGCCGATCAGGCTGGACGGATTGACACTGATGGAGTCGATGCCCCAGCCGACCAGGGCGGCGGCGATCTCGGGATAGTCGGCCGGCGCCTCGCCGCAGATGCCCACATGACGGTTGTTGCGCTTGGCGCCGGTCACGGCCAGCCTCAGCATCTCCATCATGCCGGGATCGCGCTCGTCGAAGTCGAAAGCGACGATCTCGGAGTCGCGGTCCACGCCGAGGGTGAGCTGGGTCAGATCGTTGGAGCCGATGGAAAAGCCGTCGAACAGCGCCGCGAAGGCGTCGATCCGGATCACGTTGTTCGGGATCTCGCACATGACGAAGATCTTCAGGCCGGACTTGCCGCGTTTCAGACCATTCCGCTCCATGGCGGCGATCACCCGGCGTGCTTCTTCCTCGCGCCGGACGAAGGGGACCATGACCCGCAGGTTGGTCAGGCCCATCTTCTCGCGCACACGCCGCAAGGCGGCGCATTCGAGCGCGAAGCCGGCCGCGTAGGCCGGATGGTCGTAGCGCGCGGCTCCGCGGAAGCCGAGCATGGGATTGTCTTCCTTCGGCTCGAAGCCGGCGCCGCCAACCAGACCGGCATATTCGTTCGTCTTGAAGTCGGACAGTCGCACGATCACGGGCCGGGGATAGAAGGCGGCCGCAATGGTTCCGACGCCTTCCGAGAGGCGCTCGATGAAGAAGTCCGCCGGCTTCGGATAGCCGCGGGTCGCACGGGCGATCGCCGCGCGCGCCTTCGCCGAACCCACCTTGTCGGGCTGGGCCAGGGCCATCGGATGGATGCCGATGTGGCGTTGGATGATGAACTCCATCCGCGCCAGACCGACGCCCGAACTGGGCAGCATGGCCGAGCGGAAGGCGAGGTCCGGATCGCCGAGGTTCAGCATCAACTCGGTCTTGGGCCGAGGCAAGGTCGTGAGGTCGACCGATAAGGTCTCGATGGGGATGGCGCCGTCGAGGACCTGGCCGACGTCGCCCTGGCCGCACGAAACGGTCACGACGTCGCCCGTCTTCAGCCTGGCGGTCGCATCGCCGCAGCCGACAATCGCCGGCACGCCCAGTTCGCGAGCGACGATCGCGGCATGGCAGGTGCGCCCGCCGCGATTGGTGACGATCGCGGCGGCGGCCTTCATCACCGGCTGCCAGTCGGGGGTGGTGGTTTCCGCAACCAGGACCTCGCCCGGCTTGAACGCCTCCAGGTCTCGAGCCGATGCCACGACGCGCACGGGGCCGCTGGCGATCGTTTCACCGACCGCGCGGCCGGTCACGAGGACCGGACCCGAGCCCTTCAGCTGATAGGTCACGAGCGTTTCCGGAGCACGGCGCGACGCGACCGTCTCCGGCCGGGCCTGGACGATGTACAGATCTCCGGTCTCGCCATCCTTCGCCCATTCGATGTCCATGGGCGTCGGCTTGCCGGCCTTCAGGGAATAGTGATCCTCGATGGCGATGGCGTAGCCGGCCAGGTCGAGCACATCCTTGTCCGTGAGGCAGAACCGCGCACGTTCCGCCCTCGATGTAGTTCTGTTCCTGGTCCGCGCCCGACCGTTGGGATCGAGACCGTAGGTCATCCTGAGCTGCTTGGCGCCCAACCGGCGGCGGATCACCGCCCTGAAGCCTTTCCGGAAGGTCGGCTTGTGGACGTAGAACTCGTCCGGGTCGATCGCGCCCTGGACGATGTTCTCGCCAAGCCCATAGCCTCCCGTGACGAAGACCACGTCGCGAAAGCCGGTCTCGGTGTCGAGCGTGAAGATCACCCCGCTCGTCCCGACATCCGAGCGCACCATCCGCATGATCGCAACCGACAGGAAGACCTTGAAGTGGTCGAAGCCGTTGTCGAGGCGATAGGCGATGGCGCGGTCGGTGAAGATCGATGCGAAGCAGCGACGGCAGGCCTCCACGACGGCCGCTTCGCCGCGGACGTTCAGATAGCTTTCGTGCTGGCCGGCGAAGCTGGCGTCCGGCAGGTCTTCCGCCGTCGCCGAGCTGCGCACGGCAACCGACAGAGGCCCGCTGCTTTTCGCCTTCAAGGCCCGGTAGGCCGCGATAATCTGTCCACGGAGCGCCTTGCCGCCCGTCGCCTCGTAGACGATCCGGCGCGCCGCGGCGGCGGCTGCGGCCAGCTTATCGACGTCGTGGGTATCCAGTCCGTCGAGCAGCCGATGCAGCGGCGTCCAGGCACCGGCGCTGGTCAGGGCGTCGCGATAGGCGCTGGCCGTGATGGCGAAACCGTCCGGGACCTTCACGCCCTCCCGCGAAAGCGCCGAATAGAGCTCGCCGAGCGAGGCCGTCTTGCCCCCGACCAAAGCGACGTCGCCGGCCCCAAGATCGCCGAATCCACGAATATAGTCAGCCATGCCACGCTCCACCGCTGGACCACGATCGCGAGAGGATGCGCCAGGCCGCCATCGGAGCCTTGATCGGAATCAATCGCCGCCCCCATACGACTCCGGACCGGGATGGCGCGAGCAAGAGCACTGGGCGGATTGGTGCGGCGAGCCCGCCCGACATCGCGCGGCTCTCGTAGTTCCCCCTAAGGAACCGCCCCGGATAGCGATGTCCGATAGGTGATTCTAGTCCTTGGCGAGGTCGTCACACTCGAACCCGAAAGGATGCTCTCGCCATGTTGAATTCATCATTCGCCTTCGCCGCCAACCCTGCCTTGGTCTCGCGCCCGCCACTGGGGCCGCGCGATCCCGCGCAGTATCTGGTGGTCACCCCTGCCGGCTCCGCCGATTGGACGCACGATCCGGCGGCCGCGACGACCTTCGCATCCATGGCGGAAGCTATGCGCGCGGCGATACGCCTGCCGGCTTCGCTTCGCGCCTTCGGCCTCCCGCGTGGCGGCGAACTGATGGGCCTGGATCTGCTTAACTAGTCGCTATCGCGAAACATGTGCTTTGACGTCAACGCCGTCGGCTGCAAGCGGAGCCTGCCGGCAGCTCTCCAATTAGGCATGGTGCGCCTCGTATTCTGTTTTGGTCGGCAGTTCGTCGAACGGCGGCTCGTAGGCCGTCAACTCATACTCGTGACGTGACAAGTCCAGTTCGGAGCCGTCTGGATAGCGGACGCGAGCGAACTCGCCGTTCTCTCCAGCGCCTGTCTCTCTGTAGAGGCCTTTAGGCGGCATCGCTGATCTGGCTCTAGCGGCGTTCAATTCGAAAGTTGTGCCGTTGGAGTTCGGCCAAGACTTGATCTGCGCGCTCAGGGAAATTGATTGGTTTTCCCTCCATACGCTCAAGCGCTGTCGCAATAACTTCGCGAGGCGCCAGCCCTGATCCCCGGGCTATGATCGTAACGTATTCCATTATTATCTCACTGTGCGACCCGATCCTTTGCGACCTGCTGCCATGTGGCTCAGGAGGCGCATTGATCTTGATCAATCATCGCTACTCGCCTCAGCGGCGCGGTCAGGTTGGATCTGCATGGCGACGCGGCCAACCGCCGCTTTCAGCTTATTCGCGCGGACTGTTCATGCGTAGGGACAGATCGCCTCGGCTTGGCATGTTGCATATCTGCACCGGCGACTGCGCCAAACGCTACGCCAAGTCACGAGTTGACCGAGATCAACTTACAGCCAGAACGCGCGACCTAACGTCTCCCTCGGTTCGGTGATCGCCGAACCTCGTAGTCGGTGAGGCAATCCTGCTTTGATCGCATGCGGCTTACTATGTATCGAGTGGAGTTTTCCATGATGCGTTCCCTTCTCCTGGCGTCGGCCTGCGCGGTCTGCGCCGCCACGCCCGCCCTCGCCCAGTCCGCCGCCGCCGCCGCGCACTGGAGCGGTTTCTACGCCGGAATAAACGCCGGCTACGGCGGCGATTCGTTCAAGTATCCCATCCACGGGACCTTTACGCCGAGCTTGGGCGTTCCCACCGCGGTCTCAGGCGCCGCCAGCCAGACTTCCAGCGGCTTCATCGGCGGCGGCCAATTAGGCTACGATTATCAAATCTCCGATGGCTTGGTGATCGGCGCAGTAGCCGACATCGACGCGACCAGCATCGAGGGAAAGACAGCCCTGTCCGGATCCGTCTCCGGCGCATTGACTGGCGGCGCATCGGGCCACGTCTCTTCTCGGTTGGACTACCTGGGCACGGTTCGCGCGCGCGCCGGAATGCCGCTCGCCGACGGCCGGTTTATGCCATTCGTGACGGGGGGGCTCGCCTACGGACAGGTCAACTCGAGTGCGGCGCTGAATTTCAGCACCATGGGTCCTGCTACAGCTTTCGGCGCGTCGCGTGACGTGACCCGTACAGGCTGGACCGTTGGCGGCGGAGCGGACTATCTGGTGACCGATCGGTTGAGATTCGGCGTCGAATACCTGTACGCCGATCTTGGGACCGCGACCTTGCTGAAGGGTTCTTTCGGAGCCGGCGGCGGCGTCCTCGCTGGCCAGGTTGCGGTGAAGTCGACCGCCAATATCATCCGGGTCACCTTGAACTACCAGTTCGGCGGCTAAACTTCGCCGGCATGCTTCAGACTGACGTCCGGATGGCATTGATGTGTCACTCCGGGCGTTAGACTGATTTTCGGTGGTTCGCGAGGATCGGCGACCCTGCCGACGCACCGCTCGAAACTCCCGACGTCACACTCCCGGGGCGGCCCGGCGCACAGAAATCGCTGAACTCTATGACGAGCGCTGTCGGATGTCTGTGACGATGGCATCTTGAGGCCTCGCGAGATGCATGCGCGGCAAGCGGCAAGCTCCGTCCCACACCTCCGTAAGTCTCCTTAGGGGACCGCCCCGAATTTCGCCGGATGGGGCGGGGGACTACCCCTTGACCGTCACCAAACGGAGAGCGGTCATGCAAACCCTACAGGCCCAGATCGGATCGGCGCCCGGCGCAAATGGCGCCCAAGCCGGTAAGCTGATCGAATTTGCCCCAGGCGTGGCGCTGGCCGGCTTCACCATGCGCTTCGAGCGCAACGAGGAAATCTTCGCCGAAGAAGAGGAGGCCGACTTCGTCTACAAGGTGATGTCCGGCGCCGTGCGCGATGTGCGCATCCTGAGCGACGGCCGCCGCCAGATCGGCGCCTTCCACCTGGCCGGCGACGTCTTCGGCCTGGAGTGCGGCGAGACCCACCTCTATTCGGCCGAGGCGGTGGTCGATTGCGAGATCGCGCTCGTTCGCCGCTCGGTGTTGGACAAGGCCGCCGACCAGGATGGCGCGGCGGCCCGCAAGCTCTGGGGCCTCACCGCGCGCGACCTGCAGACCCTGCAGGACCATATGCTGCTGTTGGGCCGCAAGACGGCGTTGGAGCGGGTGGCCTGCTTTCTCGTCCGCCTGTCCTCGCGCACGCCCGCCAGCGCCACCTTGGACCTGCCCATGTCCCGCAGCGACATCGCCGACTATCTCGGCCTGACCATCGAGACCGTCTCGCGCACCTTCACCCAGCTCGAGCGCGACCGCGCCATCTCCATGCCCAGCTCGCGCCACATCGTCCTGCACAACCGCCTCGCCATGGCCGATATCTAGCAGGACGGCGGGCGTTGTCGTGCTGAAGGTCAAGGCGCTGGCGATCGATACGCTGCGCGAGAACGTCCTGGTGCTGTCGCGGGAGTGCACCGCCCTTCGACCGCAGCGGCTGACCGGCTCGCGCAAGGTCGAGGTGCGGGCCGGCGGGCTCGTGCTCTTCGCCAATATCGTCATCGCCGACGACGACGATCTGGTCGGCCCTGACGAGGCCGGACTGACCATGCCGCTGTTCCGCCGGCTTGGCGTCGCGCCCGGTTCCGACGTCGACATCGCCCCGGCGCGCCCGCCGGCCAGCCTGGACGCGGTACGCGGCAAGATCCACGGCGCGACGCTCAGCCAGGGCCAGTTGAACGCCATCGTCGGCGACGTGGTCAGCCATGCCTATTCGGACATGGAGGTCGCGGCCTTCCTGATCGCCTGCGCCAGCTTCATGACGCCGGAGGAGACCCTGGCGATGACCCAGTCGATGATCGCATCGGGCTCCCGGTTATCCTGGAACCGCGCGCTGGTGGTCGATAAGCATTGCATTGGCGGCATACCCGGCAACCGGACCTCGTTGATCGTGGCGCCGATCGTCGCCGCCCACGGGCTGCTTTTTCCGAAGACCTCCTCGCGCGCCATCACCTCGCCAGCCGGCACGGCCGACACCATGGAGGTGCTGGCCCGCGTCGATCTCAACGAGGACGAGATGCGCTCCGTCGTCGACCGCTGCGGCGGTTGCATCGTCTGGGGCGGCAAGGTCGATCTTTCGCCGGCCGACGACGTGCTGATCTCGGTCGAACGCCCGCTGGGCGTCGATACCCCCGAACAGATGGTCGCCTCGATCCTGTCGAAGAAGGCGGCGGCCGGCTCGACCCATCTCCTGATCGATCTTCCGGTGGGGCCGTCGGCCAAGGTCCGCGACACCGCCCAGGCGCTGCGTCTGCGCAAGCTGTTCGAATTCGTCGGTGGAAGGCTTGGGCTGACACTGGAGATCGCCATCACCGACGGCGGCCAGCCGATCGGGCGGGGCGTCGGACCGGTGCTCGAAGCCCGCGATGTCCGCGCCGTGCTCGAAAACAGCGCCGACGCGCCGGACGATCTGAAGGAGAAGTCGATTCTGCTGGCCGCCCGGATTCTCGAATTCGATCCCGGCCTGGCCGGCGGGCGCGGGGCCGCGCGCGCCCGTGAACTGCTCGAAAGCGGCGCCGCCGCCAAGAAGATGGACCAGATCATCGAGGCCCAGGGTCCGGCGCCCTGCGCGCCTGAGCTGGGATCCTTGACCTATGAGGTGGCCGCTCGGACCAGCGGTTGGATCGAAGGCGTCGACTGCGCCCGCATCGGACGCGTGGCGCGGCTCGCCGGGGCGTCGACCGATATCGGCGCGGGGATCCGGTACGGGTCGGCGAGCCGCTCTATCGGATTCATGGCGTCGACCCAGCCGACTTCGGCTTCGCGCGCGAGGCGGCCGACGAGGATTCGGGATTTCGGGTGATCCGGACATGATCCCCGTCGCCGTACAGGCCTTCAGCGACCAGGCGACGGCCGCCAGGTCGCTGGCGGCCGCACTCGACACGCCGTTCGAGACGATCGCCCTGCATCGCTTCCCGGACGGAGAGCTGATGCCACGGGCGCGCCTGAAGGCCGAGACCGTCATCGTCTATTGCTCGCTCGACCATCCGACCGAGAAGCTGATCGCGCTCCTTCTCGCCAGCGATGCCTGGCGGCGCATGGGCGTGACGCGGCTGGTCCTGGTTGCGCCCTATCTCTGCTACATGCGGCAAGACCGGGTTTTTCATCCCGGCCAGCCGCTCAGCCGCGACGTGGTGTGCGGCCTTCTGGGCGCGCGTTTCGACCGCGTCGTCACGGTCGATGCGCATCTTCACCGCACGCACAATCTGTCGGCCGTATTCGGAGGCATCGAAGCTGACGACCTGTCGGCGGCTGGTCCGCTCGCGGACGCTTTCGTTGGCCTGGAGCGACCGGTGGTCGTGGGTCCCGATGCGGAGTCGGAGCCCTGGGTGCGCCATATCGCCGAACACCTCGGCGGCGACATGCTGTTCTTCCAGAAGGTGCGGCTGGGCGACGACGAGGTCGAGATGCGGCCTCCCGATCTGCAACCGGTGCGCGGCCGGCCGGTGCTGCTGGTCGACGACATCTGCTCCAGCGGCGCCACGTTCATCGCCGCGGCGGGTCTGCTGCGGGAGGCCGGCGCCAGTTCGGTCGACGTCGGCGTCGTCCACGCCCTGTTCGGGGCCGAGACCGAGGCGCGCCTGAAGGCGGCCGGGGTGAGACGGCTCGTCTCAACCGATTCCGTCCGCCATCACACCAACCAAGCTCACCTGGCCGGCCTTCTCAGCCAGGCGCTGCGGAACGAGGTCGAACCATGAAGACCGAACTGACCTTCCACGGCGCGGCTGGCTGCGTCACCGGCTTCTGCGCGCGAATCCGCACGGGCCGGGCGACCGTGCTGGTCGATTGCGGCCTGTTCCAGGGCTCGAAAACCTTGAAGGCGTTGAACTATCAAGCCTTCCCCTTCGACGCCAAGTCGATCGACGCCGTGCTGTTGACCCACGCCCACATCGACCACTCAGGCCAGTTGCCAAAGCTGATGAAGGCTGGGTTCGGCGGCCCGATCTACGCGACCTCGGGCACCCGCGCGCTCTGCGAGATCATGCTGGCCGACTGCGGCCACATCCAGGAGAGCGAGGTCGAGCATCTGAATCGGCGCAACGAGCGGCGCGGCCGCGACCTTGTCGAGCCGATCTACACCGCTCGCGACGCGGCCCGCGTCATGCCGCAGTTCCAGTCCGTCGACTACGAGAGCTGGATAGACGTGGCGCCGGGCGTCCGCGCCCGTTGGTGGAACGCTGGCCACATCCTCGGATCGGCTTCGATCGAGGTTGAGATCGAGGAGGAGTCCGGGCCGCTGCGTCTGATGTTCTCCGGCGACCTGGGCCCTGGCGGCCGAGACTATCTTGAGGACCCCAAGGGACCGAGCCAGGGAGTCGACCACCTCGTCGTCGAAAGCACATATGGTGGGACAGAACGCCGGCCGTGTGACCCCGTGGAGCGGCGCCAGGCGCTGGCCAGCGAAATCCGCAAGGCCCACCAGGCCGGCGGCCCGCTGCTGATGCCGGCCTTCGCGGTCGAGCGGACCCAGGAGCTTCTGGCCGACCTTGTCCAGGTCATCGACGCAGGCGATGCCCCGGCGGGCGACATTTTTCTGGACTCGCCGCTGGCCATCAAGGCTTGCGAGATCTTCCTTGAACACGGCGGCGCCGAGACAAGCAATCCCTTCGCCCGTATCCGGGCGGCCGGACGCTTGCGATATCTGGAAAAGCCGCAGGAAAGCGACAGTCTGGAACGGTTGAAAGGCTGGCACATCATCTTGGCCGGCAGCGGCATGTGCGACGCCGGGCGCGTGCGCAAGCACCTCAAGCGGCTGCTCTGGCGCCGCGAGGCGACCGTGCTGCTGTCCGGCTTTCAGGCCATCGGGACCCTGGGGCGGTTGTTGCAGGAGGGCAGGCAAACCGTACGCATCCAGGGCGAACCCTATCGGGTGCGGGCGAGCATACGCTCGCTTGACCTCTATTCCGGCCACGCCGACGGACCGGCGCTGGAGCGTTGGGTCGAGGCAAGAAAACCGATCTCGGGCAGCCTCTTCCTTGCCCATGGCGAGCCCGATTCGCTGAATAGTCTTCGCAAACGACTGATCGTCGACGGGTTCGACGCCGACAGGATCGCCGTTCCATCGATCGACCAGTCGTTCACGCTGAAGCACACGGCGGCTCTGGCAAGCGCCGCCCAGCCGCGGCTCGAAGCTTCGGCCGCCGCCGAACTGGACTGGCACAATGCACGCAGCGAGCTTCTCAACCGACTTGAGGATAGGCTTGACCGGGCTGGTGACGACGCGTCCCGCATGCGGCTGATTGAAAAGCTGGGCGCGGACCTGCAGGACGCCTAGATCACGATGACTTTGGATTGAAACAATCCAAAATCATAAACGTGATCGATTCCTAAAGGTTAGAGAGCGGGTTGCGGGCGGAAAACCGCTTCACACTTTTCCTCAACCCGCTCTAGTCAGCACCTCGCGACGTCGGCTATCGGCGTGGCGACGTCGATTCGGGACGGACGACATGGCTGCTGACCTTTTCTGGACCCACGCCCCGGCGGACGCCGCGGCCGCGTTGGGTTGCGATCTTGGCGGCCTGACATCCTCCGAGGCCGCGGCGCGCCTGGCTAGGTATGGCCGTAACGCCGACGCCCAGACCCGTGAGGCGGGCTTGATCGTATCGGTCGGCCGCCGGCTGCTTGAACCGCTCTGTTTGATCCTGATCGCCGCCGCGGTGGTCTCCGCCGCCACCGGCGACGCGCCAAGCGCGTTGATCATCCTGTTCATCATCGGCGCGTCGGTCGCCCTGGACACCTTGCAAGAGGGCCGCGCCAAGCGGGCGGCGGAAATGCTGCGCCAGTCCGTGGCCTTGAAGGCCGAGGTCAAGCGCGACGGGAATTTCATCGCTATCGACGCCGAGACGGTCGTGCCGGGCGATGTCTTTCGGGTGATCGTCGGGGACATCGTCCCGGCCGATGCCCTGGTGCTGGAAGCCAGCGCCTTCACCGCCAACGAGGCGGCCCTGACCGGCGAGCCCTACGGCGCCGTCAAGCGTCCGGGCGAGGTCAAGAGCCAGTTGGCGGCCGACGCCAGCAACGCCCTGTTCCGCGGCTCCGTGTCCCAGACCGGCGAGGCGGTCGCCTTGGCGGTCGGCACGGGCGCCCACACCCTGTTCGGCGAAGCGGCGCTGTCGCTGAACGCGCCGGCGGAGACCTCTCCGTTCCAGCGCGACCTGCGGCAGCTCGGATTCCTCGTGGCGCGCGCGACGGCGGTGCTGGCCGTCGGCGTGCTGGCGGCCAACGTGCTGTTTGGCCGGCCCTTGATCCAGTCGGTGATGTTTTCCGTGGCCCTGGCGGTGGGTTTGACTCCGGAGCTGCTGCCGATGATCACCACGGTCACCCTGTCGCGCGGGGCGGTGCGGATGTCGCGCAAGAAGGTCATCGTCAAGCGTCTGGCGGCGATCCACGACCTCGGCGCGATGACTGTTCTGTGCACCGACAAGACGGGCACCCTGACCTCGGCCGAGATCGTATTGGCGGGAAGCCTGGGGCCGGATGGCGAGACCGCGCGCCGGCCGTCCATGCTCGCCGCTGTCTGCGCCAGCCTTGGCGGTGACAAGGGCTCGCTTGACCAGGCGCTGACCACGGTCGAGCCCGACGCGGCCAAGGGCTGGATTCCGCGTGGCCGGCTGCCGTTCGACTATCAGAGGCGGATGGGCGCGGTGCTGGCGGAGGGGCCGGAGGGCCTTGTGTTGATCGTCAAAGGCGCGCCCGAGGCCGTGCTCGCCGGTTGCCGCACCCTCAACGGCGTTGCGTTCGATGAAGCCTCGCGCAAGGCCGCCATGGACCGCATCGCGGCCCTGGCCGCCCAGGGCCTCCGGGCCGTGGCGGTGGCTTCGAGACCTTGGTCGGGCGCGCCCCGCGACCCGACGGCGCAAGACGAGGTCGACCTCGTCTTCGAGGGAGTGTGCACGTTCGCCGATCCGCCCAAGGCCAGCGCGCCGGCGGCGGTGGCCCGGCTCGCGGCCGCTGGGGTTCGCGTGGTGGTGCTGTCGGGCGACGATCCGCTGGTGGTGGCGCGGCTGGCCGGGCTCGTCGGCTTGCGCGCCCAAAGCGTGATCACCGGTTCGGATCTGAACACATTGACCGCCGACGCCTTGCGTGTTCGGGCGCGCGACACCGACGTCTTCGCGCGGCTGGCGCCGGATCAGAAGGTCAGGATCGTCCATGCCCTGCGCGCGGCGGGCGAGGTCGTCGGCTTCCTCGGCGATGGCGTCAACGACGCGCCGGGTATCAAGGCCGCCGATGTTGGACTGTCGGTCGACGGCGCCACCGGCGTCGCCCGGGCGGCGGCTGACATGATTCTGCTCGACACCGATCTCGCCGTCGTCGCCGACGGGGTCGAGGAGGGGCGGCGGACCTTCGCCAACATCCTGAAATACGTGCGCATGGGCGCGAGCTCGAATTTCGGCAACATGCTCTCAATGGCGGCGGCGTCCTTGTTCCTGCCATTCCTGCCTATGCTCGCCACTCAGATCCTGCTCAACAACCTGCTCTATGATCTGTCCGAGATCGGCATCCCGTTCGACAACGTCAGAGCCGCGGACATCGCCAGGCCGCAGCATTGGCGGCTGGCGGATATCGTACGGTTCGCCGCCGTGATGGGGCCGCTGTCTTCGATCTTCGACCTAGCGACCTTCGCGGCGCTGTTTCTGGTCTTCCGCAGCACTCCGGAGGTCTTTCGCACCGGCTGGTTCCTGGAATCCATCGCGACCCAGACGCTTGTGGTGTTTCTGATCCGCACGCGAGGACGCCCCTGGCGGGACCTGCCCAATCCGATCCTGGCGACAACGACGCTCGGCGCCTTGGCCGTCGCCTTAGCCATCCCGCTTTCGCCGCTGGGCGCCTGGTTCGGCTTCAAGGCGCCGCCGGGCCCGGTAATGATCGGCCTGGCCGCGATCGTCGTCGCCTACCTGGTCTGCGCCGAACTGTTCAAAGGGTTCGCGATCGGCGCCAGCGCATCGAAGACGCCCAGCCGGCCCCGGATCGTCGCGGCCATCGCCCCGACCGGGCGCTAGTCGGGCAGCCGGAAGATCGGCCCCTCGTCGAGCCCGAGCTCGGCCAGCGTCAGGCCCACGGCGCCGGCCGTGCGTTCCGCCTAGATCGGAAGAGCACACGTCTGAACTCCAGTCACTGACCAATCTCGT
>CALAEG010000397.1 GCA_937890965.1 uncultured Caulobacteraceae bacterium
CGGCCAGAGCACCTGCTCGCCGTAGGGCGCCATGATCACGTCATTGGGCCTGCGCCCCGGGTGCGAAGAGGCGAACGAGGTATGTCCCGCCGGGTGCCAATCCTGTGTCAGCGCGACGTGCGCGAAATGCTGCGCGATCCTGTTCACCAGCGGTACGACGTCGTCCCCGCCCGGCACGGCGAGGGCGCCGCCGCTGCAGAAGTCGTTCTGCACGTCGACAATCAGCAGCAGCTCGGTCTCGCTGGTCCGCATAATCGGCGTCACGGTCGGGCCTCCGCGGCCTCGATCATCCCGTCGACGTCGGCGGTGAGATCGATCAGCGCCTGGCCGACGCTGACGGGATAGACGGTTTCAAGCTCGAGCCGGCGCAACGGCTCAGGCAGACGCGCAAGCTCGCCAGCTGAGAAGGCCCGCACGTCGCCAAGGCTCGGCGAGGGCGCGACCCGCCGGCCGCCGCGCATGACCGGCTTCAGCAGGGGCTCGCCCGCCTGCCGGTCGCTCCCCGTCGAGAGCACGTCCCCGCTCATCCGACCGTCCGGCCCATAGCTGCGCCAGACCTGTTTTCGGCCGGGCCAGGTCGCCTTGCCCAGGGAGTGCTTGCGACGGGCTTTGCCGGCGTACTCCTCAAGTTTGTAGGCGCAATCGAGCGCCGGTGCGTCGGAGGAGGTGGTCAGGCTGGTGCCCACGCCATAGCCGTCGATGGGCGCGCCCCGGCGGGTGAATTCCCGGAGGTCGTCCTCGTCGAGTCCGCCGCTTGCGAAGATGATCACGTCCTTGAGCCCGCCCTCGTCCAGGATCCGCCGCACCGATCGCGAGAGGGCGTCGAGATCGCCGCTGTCGATCCGCACGCCGTTGATATCGATGCCCTGCGCACGCAGGCGCGGAGCGAGCGCGACCACCCGCCTGGCGGCATGCTCGGTGTCGTAGGTATCAATCAGCAAGACGAGGCCCTTGGGTCGAGCCTGAGCGAAGGCCTCGAAGGCGGACGCCTCGTCGTCGAACGCCTCGATGAAAGAATGCGCCATGGTTCCGCTGAGCGGGATGCCGAAGCGCTGCCCGGCCATCACCGTCGCGGTGCCGTCAAAGCCGGCGACGTAGCTTGCGCGCGCGGCCATCAGTCCTGCCTCGCCGCCGTGCGCCCGCCGCAGACCGAAGTCGATGAGTGACTTGCCGGGCGCGGCCAGCACCATCCGCGCCGCCTTGGACGCCACGACCGTCTGAAAGTGCAGGATGTTGATCAACCGGCTCTCGACGAGCTGCGCCTCGGGCATGGGGGCGACCACCCGGAGGATCGGCTCGTTTCCGAAGAAGATCGACCCTTCCGGCATCGCCTCGACGTCGCCGGTGAAGCGCAGACCGCGCAGTGCGTCCAACAACCTGCTTGAGAAACGGCCGGTGGACGCCAGCCAGGTGAGCTCGTCTTCGGAGAAGCACAGGCGTTCGAGCCAATCCAGCGCCTGCTCAAGGCCGGCCGCCATCAGGAAGCCGCGACGGTCAGGCAGCGCGCGGACGAAGAACTCGAACACGGCCGTGTCGGTCTGGCCTGCCTCGAGACACGCCTGCAGCATGTTCAGCTGATAGAGGTCGGTCAGCAATGGGCTGTTCCAGGGATCCATCGGCCCGTCCGTCCTCAGAACTTTGGTGTTTCGGCGGCGATATCGGGCTCGTTGACGTGCGCGAGGATCGCGGCCCGGGCGGCGTTCTTGAGCGCGAGCGCCGCCTCGAAGCCGGCGCCTGTCGGTGTGATCGCCTGGCCGATCTCAACCTCCACGTTCCCGCGGCGGGGGAACCAACGACCGTCATGGCGTAGAATGTGGCGGTCGCCGCGGATGGCGATCGGGATCACGGGCGCGCCCGCCTTGGCCGCGGTGACGAAGGCTCCCATCTTGAAATCCAAAAGGCCCGGCATGGGCATGATCGTCGCTTCCGGAAACATCACGAGCGGCCGCCCGGCGCGCAAGAGGTCCAGCGCCCTCGCCGCGTCCGCGACCGCACCGGTTGGCTCGAAGCGCTCGACGAAGATGGCTCCCAGCCGGCGCACGAAGGCGCCCTGGAACCAGTCGCGCGCAAGTTCGCCGTAGGCGGCGAACGCCAGGTCGCCCGGCAAGAGCGCGCAGAGGACGATATTGTCCATGTAGCTCGTGTGGTTGGCGACATAGACGACGTCCTTGCGCAGCTTCGGGATGTCGCCCGTCACCGTCACCCGATGGCCCAGCAGCGGCAGCCCGACGCGGCACATCGTATGCGCCACGGCCCAACGCCAGTGCAACCGGGGCAGCGTCATCACCAGCGGCCAGAGCACGGCCCCGAGGAGCCCGACGATCGTCCACCAATAGAGGGCGTAAAGCCGCTCGCCGAGCCCGCGCACCGCTCGGCGGGCGCGTCCGAGCGCCGCCGTCGCCTCCAGGCGCATCAGCTGCCGTCTCGCCGACACCGGCCGGCCGCTGGCTGGGCCGGCCAGATAGACCTGGCGCAGCGCCGGGCGGCGCACCTTTCCGCTCTCGGTGCGAGGAATGGACCCCGGCGGCATGAGGACGATGTCGTCCACCGCGCTTTCCAGGTGCTCGGTCGCCACCTCCTGCGCGCGGCCGATCAGCGCCGCCCGGCGCGACGGTTCCGCGACGGGCGTTTCGATCGCGAGCACAAGACGCTCGCCGCGTTCGACGTCCAGGACGCTGAACAGCGCCGCGCCGTTCGCCGCGACGTCGGGCAGGGCCTCGATCGCCGACTCCACATCGACGGGATGGATGTTACGCCCGGCGCGCTTGACAATGTCCTTGGTGCGCCCGGTCACGTAGAGCTCGCCGTCGGCGACGTAGGCCAGATCGCCGCTTTCCAGCCAGCCGTCGGGTCTGACCAGCTCCGCCGTCTTCTCCGGCGCGTTGAAGTAGCCTCTTGTCGCCGAGGGGCCGCGGAATTGCAGCCGGCCTTCGCGACGCTCGGGCGC
>CALAEG010000398.1 GCA_937890965.1 uncultured Caulobacteraceae bacterium
GAGGCCTGGACGCGGATACATGGGAGGATCGAGCCATGATCGAAGACGCTGAGATCGATGTCGCCCGGCGGCGCGGCGAGCGGCTGGCGTTGACCGAGCCACGCGCAACCGATGCTCGCTATGACGCCGCCAGCGGGCGGGTGATCGTCAATCTGGCCAACGGCTGCACCTTCGCGTTTCCGGCTCGCGCCCTGCAGGGTTTGGACGAGGCGCGGGATGAGGATCTGGCGCGGGTTGAGCTGCTTGGCGACGGCTATGGCCTGCACTGGGAGGCGTTGAACGCCGACTTCACCGTACCGGGCCTGCTCATGGGTCTGTTCGGAACCCGCGCCTGGATGGCGCGAGAACAGGCGCGGCATGCTGGGGCGGCGACCTCGCCGGCCAAAGCGGCGGCGGCGCGGGAAAACGGCAAGAAGGGCGGCAGGCCGCGCGGCGCGGCGCGGTCCGTGGGCGCATAGGGCCGGACCAGGTCTAGATCCGTCGATCAAGCCAAGCGGCGATGTTCTCGACATAGCGGTGCGTGTCCGCAAGCAGGGTGGGGTCGCGGATCACCCTGTCGGCCGGCGGTTCGGTGACGAAGCTGGGGCGGCCCAGGCGCGGGTCCCAGTTGTAGTCGCAAAGGTGATGAAAGCTGGAATTGGCCACCGCGCGGCCGCGGTCGGGGCCGTCGATAGCCACGGCGATATTGAACCGCGCGCCGGTCGCCTTGCTGGTTCCGACGGCGATGATCGCCGAGTGGGCTTTGAGCGTCGCCGGAATGCCGACCGCGCCCTCATGCGGATGGGAGGGCAGGTGGCGAAGCGGCTCGCCGGAGGCGCGGCGCATGATCGGATGCACCGGCGCCGGGACCTCGACCGCCTGGAGGTCGCCATTGGCCCCGCTGTGATAGTTGGGCCAGTCGATGGTCGGGGTGTCGATGTCGTCGCGCCGCCGTCGCGTCTCGTCGGGGTCGGGGTTCTGGGTCTGGAAATACTGCGCCTGGCCGACATCGCCCAGCTTGGTCAGGCAAGCGCCCAGGTCCTGGTGGTCGCGGGTGAGCAGCACGCCGCGACCGGCCTTCTGCGCCGCCTCGATATTGGCGGCGTCGGTTTCGGTCAGGGCGCCGGTGACATCGACGGCGAACAGCCAGAGCTGATCGAAGCCGCCGGCGGCGAAGGCGGCCAGGTCGACATCGTCGCCGGCGCGGTCGCGGGCGGTAACCTGATACAGCGGCTGGCCGTCCTCGGCCCGCAATGCGGCCAGATGAGCGGCCAGTCTGGAGAAGCGGCCGACGTGCCAGTCGTCCTCGACCGGGCCGATGGTGGTCTTCAAAAGCAGGCGGGTCATCGCTCTGGTCTCCTCGGTCATGACGCGGTTCTTTCGCACATGGGGTGCGGCTGCCAAATAGTCGCCTCTCACAAACCGGGGGTTGGTATGCTTCCGCCGCGTAACTGGCTAAATTCCTGAACGAATCGAGCCCGCGGTCCGGAACCGCGCGCTCTTGGCGCCTCGAGGGAAGCGATGGCGATAGGCTTGGCCGCTCTGCGGATTCTGGTGGTCGATGACAGCCGCGAGATGTGCGCCATCGTCGGCACGGTGCTGGCCGGCGCCGGGGTCGGACACCTGCACTATGCCCAGAACGGCAAGCGTGCCCTGGAGGTTATTGCCGAGTTTCCCATCGACGTGGCCTATGTCGACCAGGAGATGCCGGTGATGAACGGCCTCGACTTCGTCGCCGCCGTCCGCGCCGAGAACTCGGCCGAGCGTTACATGCCGATCGTCATGCTTACCGGCCACTCCGATCTGCGGCATATCAATCTCGCGCGCGACCGCGGCGTCACCGAGTTCCTGTGCAAGCCGGTGACGGCCAAGGCCATCCTCAGCCGCCTGAACGCGGTGATCATGGAGCCCCGGCCGTTCATGACTTCGCCGACCTATTTCGGGCCGGATCGGCGGCGGGTGCGGCTGGACGACTATAAGGGTCCGCTGCGCCGGGCGATCGACGTCACAAGCGCGTCCGAAGACAGCCCGCGCGCCGCCGACGGCTGAGACGGCGGCCTCCGCGCCGGCCACGCTTGAATGCGCCTGCGGAAACATCCACATAAACGCGTAACAAACCGCCTCTGTTGGGCGGCTGGGGCGTCCGACTCGGCGCATCGTCGAGTGACCGCGCCCCGGATGTAAGCCGGTGCTGACGTAAAAGGCCGGTCAGGAGCATGCATCATGTCTGAGTCAAAGCCCGAGACCGAGTCTGGGCCAAAGTCCCAAATCAACGTCCTGCCCGTCCTGCCGCTGCGCAACATCGTGGTCTATCCCCACATGGTCGCGCCGCTGTTCGTCGGCCGCGACAAGACCGTGCGCGCGCTCGAAGAGGCGATGCGCGGCGACAAGACGATCCTGCTCGTCACCCAGAAGAAGGAAGATGAGGACGATCCCGCCACCGACTCCATCTATGAGATCGGCGTCATCGCCACCGTGCTGCAGCTGCTGAAGCTGCCGGATGGCACCGTCAAGGTGCTGGTGGAGGGCCTGCGGCGCGCCGCCGTCCTGCGCTACACCGAAGAGACCGAATTCTATCAGGCCGAGGTCGCCGACATGCCGGAAACCGGCGGGGCGGAACACGAGGCCGAGGCCCTGTCGCGCGCCGTGGTCGATCAGTTCGAGAACTACGTCAAACTGAACAAGAAGGTGCAGCCCGAGGCCCTGGCCTCGCTGCCGCAGATCACCGATCCGAGCGAGCTGGCCGACCGCATCGCCTCGCACCTCTCGGTCAAGATCGTCGACCGTCAGCAGCTCCTGGAGACCACCGACGTGGTCAAGCGGCTGGAGCGCGTCTACGCCCTGATGGAGGGCGAGATCAGCGTGCTGCAGGTCGAGAAGAAGATCCGCAGCCGGGTCAAGCGCCAGATGGAGAAGACCCAGCGCGAGTACTATTTGAATGAGCAGATGAAGGCGATCCAGCGCGAGCTGGGCGAGCCCGACGACACGCGCGACGAACTGCTCGAACTCGAAAAGAAGATCAAGAAGACCAAGTTCACCAAGGAGGCGCGGGCCAAGGCCGAGGGCGAGCTGAAGAAGCTGCGCAATATGAGCCCGATGTCGGCCGAGAGCACCGTGGTGCGCAACTATCTCGACTGGATGCTGTCGATTCCGTGGGGCAAGTCCAAGACCAAGCCGATCGACCTGGTCAAGGCCGAAAAGATCCTCGAGGACGACCACTACGGCCTGGAGAAGGTCAAGGAGCGCATCCTTGAGTACCTGGCCGTCCAGGCGCGCACCGGTTCGCTGAAGGGGCCGATCCTCTGCCTGGTCGGTCCTCCGGGCGTTGGCAAGACCTCGCTCGGTCGTTCGATCGCGCAAGCGACCGGGCGCGAGTTCGTGCGCCTTTCCCTAGGCGGCGTGCACGACGAAGCCGAGATCCGCGGCCACCGGCGGACCTATATCGGCTCCATGCCCGGCAAGGTCATCCAGTCGATGAAGAAGGCCAAGACCACCAACACCTTCTTCCTGCTGGACGAGATCGACAAGCTGGGCGCGGACTGGCGCGGCGACCCGTCGTCGGCGCTCTTGGAAGTGCTCGACCCGGAGCAGAACTCGACCTTCAACGACCACTATCTGGAGGTCGATTACGATCTGTCGAACGTCATGTTCGTCACCACGGCCAACTCGCTGAACATGGCGCAGCCGCTGCTGGACCGGATGGAGATCATCCGCCTGCCTGGCTACACCGAGGACGAGAAGGTCGAGATCGCCAAGCGCCACCTGCTCTCCAAGCTGGCCAAGAACCACGGCCTGAAGGAGGGCGAGTGGATCGTGCCCGACCAGACCATCCGCGACCTGATCCGCTACTACACCCGGGAAGCCGGCGTGCGGTCGCTGGAGCGGGAACTGGGTAATCTGGCGCGCAAGACCGTCCGCGACCTTGGCCGCGAACAGGTGCTGTCGATCACGGTCGATGAGAAGCGGCTCGGCGACTATGCCGGCGTGCGCCGCTTCCACCACGGCGAGACCGACGAGGTCGATCAGGTCGGCATCGTCACTGGCTTGGCCTATACCGACTTCGGCGGCGACATCCTGACCATCGAGGCGGTGAAGATGCCGGGCCGGGGCCGCATGTCGATCACCGGCAACCTCAAGGACGTGATGAAGGAGTCGATCTCGGCGGCCAATTCCTATGTGCGGGCGCTCTCGCCCCACTTCGGGATCAAGCCGACCCTGTTCGACAAGACCGACGTCCACGTCCACGTGCCGGAAGGCGCCACCCCCAAGGATGGTCCGTCCGCCGGCGTGGCGATGGCGGTGGCCATGATCAGCGTGCTCACCGGCGTGCCGGTGCGCAAGGACGTGGCCATGACCGGCGAGATCACCCTGCGCGGGCGGGTTCTGCCGATCGGCGGCTTGAAGGAGAAGCTGCTGGCGGCGACACGTTCGGGCCTGAAGATCGTGCTGATCCCGAAAGAGAACGAGAAGGACCTGGCCGACGTGCCCGAGAATGTGAAGGGCGCGCTGACCATCATCCCGGTCGCAACCGTGGATGAGGTGCTGTCTCACGCGCTCGCCGGACCGCTGACGCCGATCGAGTGGAACGAGGAAGACGCCCCTCCGGTAGCGCCCCTAACGGTTGAGGAATTGGACGCCGAGAGCGTCGTTACCCACTAAATCAACCTGAACGATGTTAACTTGAGCGGCGCCGGGCCTTCCGGCGCCGCTCTTGTTTGACGTTACGCTTTTCGCCCGCCCATAGTGAATTATGGCGGTCGACGACGATCGGGGAGAACCGCCGATGCAAAGGGTTGGGAGACATCAATGACCAAGGCCGAACTCATTTCCGCGATCGCGGAAAAGGCGGGGCTAAACAAGAACCAGTCCAGGGATGCGCTGGAGGCGTTTTTGAGTTCAGTGACGGCTTCTCTGAAGTCGGGCAAGGAAGTGCGGCTGGTCGGGTTTGGCAGCTTCGTGCCGGTCGCCCGCAAGGCCGGCACCGCGCGCAACCCGCGCACCGGCGCGACGGTCCAGCGTCCAGCGTCCAAGACGGCGCGGTTCCGCGTCGGCGAAGGCTTGAAGACCGCCTTGAACTAGGACGCGTTCTCGGCTGAAAAGATGGGGCGGTCCGCGGGGTTGGCGGGTCGCCCCTTTTTGCATGCGCCGAAGGCTCGTAAGCCGGCGGACGGGGCAGGGCGGCTAGCTCAGCTGGTTAGAGCGTCTCGTTTACACCGAGAAGGTCGGGGGTTCGAACCCCTCGCCGCCCACCATTGCCCTGCCCAAAACGAAAAGGGCGGCCGCCGTTCGGCGCGCCGCCCTTCCCTGCTGCCCACCCGGGAATTTAGTTCAGTT
>CALAEG010000399.1 GCA_937890965.1 uncultured Caulobacteraceae bacterium
GCCCGACGAGACGATGGTCATGGCGGCGAAGGTGACGGCGTTCAGCGCCCGGGTCTTCTCGTCGAAGCGCATGCGCAGATATTCGGGCGCGGATCTGGCCTTGGAGCCGTAATAGAAGGGCATCATGAAGACGCCGATGAAGACCATCGCCGGTATGGCGCCGATCCAGTAGAAGTGGGCGGTGGCGATGCCGTACTTGGCGCCGGAGGCACCCATGCCGATCACCTCCTGCGCGCCCAGATTGGCCGAGATGAAGGCCACGCCGCAGACCCAGGCCGGAATCGCCCGCCCGGCCAGGAAGAACTCGTTGCCGCTCTTGGTGCGCCGCGCCGCCACGATGCCGATGCCCAGCACAAAGGCCAGGTAGAGGCCCATCACGCCCCAGTCGACGGCTCCCAGATGCATCTCGGCTCTCTCCCCGGGCGGGAGTGTAGGTCACTCCGCGGCCGCCGACACCCATCGCGTGATACCGGTCAAAGGGACAAAGCCCAGCCGCTGCAGGATCGGTCGGCTGGTCTCCTGCGCGCCGGTGGTCAGGTAGCGGACGCCCCGCGCCCCGGCCGCGGCGGCCCTGGCGGCCACCATGGCGCGATAGAGGCCCAGGCCCTGGAAGCGCGGCGACACCGCGCCGCCGAACAGGCCGGCGAAGGGACAACCGGGGTTCAGCTCGATGCGCGAGGACCCCGCCGGCTCGCCCTCGACATAGGCGTTGAACAGCAGGTCCTGGTCGGAGCCCAGCTGGCCCGCATAGGCGTCGAATTGCCAGTCCGCCTGTTTCCCGAACGCCTCGGCCGAGACCCGCACGAAGTCCTTCAGCGCCGCCCGATCGGTGACCCGGCGGACCTCGATGCCGGGCGGCATGGCCGGCGCGCCCGTCCCCAGGTCCATCAGCATGAGGGTGGAGACGTGTTCCTGCACGAAGCCGGCGGCGGCCAGCCGGTCGCCCAGGCCGGCCGGGCGATCATGGCCGTAGATGTCCCAGATCAGACCCTCGGCGTTGCCGCGAAAGCGCGCGGCCAGCTTGGCGACGACCTCGGCGGCGTCTTCGTCCGAAAAATCCCAGTGGCAGACGAAGTTGAACAGGCCGGTGAGCAGCAGCACGCCGCCCCGATGTTCGAGGGTCAGGCCGGGCAAGGCGCGCGGCCGCGCCCGGACTTGGCTGTCGTAGAGGGTGAGAAGATCGTGGATTTCCATGGGTTCTGAAGCCTAGACTCGCGGCGTCAGGCTCAACAGGTAGGTCTTGCGGTCGAGCGGGTTGCGATCGGTGCGCGGCCGCGACGGTGGCGCGCCGCGCGCCGGCTGGTAGTGGCCGAACACCGCGTCCAGCACCCCTTCGCCGCGCGTCAGCCCTGGCAGCCTCTGCCGCAGCTCATGCACCCGCGCCGCCGGGATCTCGCCTTCGAGCACTGAGGTCGCCCTCCGTATCGCCGAGCTCTGCGCCACCGCCTGCAGCCGCGACAGGAGCGGTGAGACCGCGCCCAGCGCGTCGGCCGGAAGCTCGAGATTGAAGCGCAGGATCGGCTCGCAGACCCGGGTTCCGGCCGCCTTCAACGCGTCCATGAGCACCAGCGGCGTCAGGTTGCGGAAGTCGCCGGCGGTGCTCGACATGCTCTTGTCGAAGACGGCGTGAGAATGGCTCTGCCTTGGCCAGTAGCCGGAATGGGTCATCGAGACGATGCAGTCGGTGACCCTCCAGCCGTGCAGGCCCTGGCGCAGGGTCTCGGTCACAGTCTCCTCCACCGCCTTGTGGAAGGAGAGCGGAATCGAGCCCAGTTCGACCTCCAGCCGGAAGGTCACCCCGGCGTCGATCGGCGCCGGATCGACCCGCAAACCCACCGTGGCCAGGAACGGGTTGGGCGGCTTGTTGATGATCTCGAACGCCGCGCCGGTCCCGATCGGCCGTTCGATGCAGATCGGCGTGGTTTCGCGAAACGCGACCTCAAGCCCGAATTCGCCGGCCAGGGTCTCCTGGATGACCTCCTTCTGCACCTCGCCGTAGAGCGACAGGTAGATTTCCTGGCGGATATCGTCCTGGCGCAGATCGATCAGCGGATCCTGCTCGGCGAGTTGCGACAGGGCGGCAAGCAGCGCGCCGCGCTCGCCGGCGCGGCCGGGGACCACCAGCGTCTCCAGCGTCGGCGGCGCGAAATGCCATTGAGCCGCCGGAATGCGCGGCAGGCCGATGGCGTCGCCGACCTGCACCTCGCTTAAACCCCAGAGCTTGCCGATCTCGCCGGCGACCACTGCGGCCCGCGGCGTGGCGGGCCCGCGGTCGAAGACGCTGATCGCCGTCACCTTCGCCTGCCGACCATCGCCGAAGGACAGCCGCTCGCGGACGCGCACCACGCCCTGGAACATGCGCACATAGGCGATCTTCTCGCCGGCGGCGCCGCGTTCGACCTTGAACACGGCGCCGGACGCCGGTTCGTCGATACGGCCTTCGGTCGCCGGCAGGAATTCCGCAATCCCGGCCATCAGCGACTCGACGCCCGCGCTGGTGATGGCCGAACCGAAGATGACCGGATGCGCCAGCGCACGCCCGGTCTGCGCCGCCAGCGCCTTGCGCAGACTGCGGTACGGCGGCGTCTCGCCCTCGACGTAAGCCGCCAGGATCGCCTCGTCCCGGTCGGCCAGCCGCTCGGTCAGGGCGGTCCTGAATGCCGCGTCGCCCGCGCCGAACGGCGTGAAGTCGGCGTCGCGCGCGCCCAGGTCGCGCACCGATCCCATGGCCACGATGGCCGGCGTCAACCGCTCGCCGATCGCCGCCAGCAGGCCCTCATACTGCGCGCCGCGTCGGTCGATCTTATTGGCGAAGATCAGGGTCGGGATCTTCAGCCGCATCAGCGTCCGCATCAGGATGCGGGTCTGCGCCTGCACGCCCTCGACCGCCGAGACCACCAACACCGCGCCGTCAAGCACGTTCAGCACCCGCTCCACCTCGGCGATGAAGTCCGGGTGGCCGGGCGTGTCGATCAGGTTGACCGCGATGTCGTCGATAACGAACGACGCCACCGCCGACTTGATGGTGATGCCGCGCTGGCGCTCCAGCGCCAGGGTGTCGGTTTGCGTCGAGCCGTCGTCGACGCTGCCGATCGCGTCGATGGCGCCGGCTTCGTAGAGCAGCCGTTCTGTAAGGCTCGTATTACCTGCGTCTACGTGGGCCAGGATCCCCAGATTCAGCGTTCTCATTCAGCCTCATATCCCGTCGTTTGGTGGCTCCTTTCTCGATGGACATGAAGCTTCGGGGCATCTGGGCTCTCCGGATGGAACGGCTAGGGACGGGAAGTACAGCCTTGGCCGCCAACGAAGGCAAGCCCTAACCTGAGCGGGTGTGCTTGCGGCGCGCGCAAGGCAAGCGGCTAATGTCTCGACAGGCTGACCAAGGTGCGTACGCTTAAACAGCAGGCGTGCCGCACGTTGCGCTACGCAAAGGGGGATATCGCTTATGACCCGAAAAGCCCTGATCCTGATGTTCGGTTTGGCGTTGGGAGGGTGTGCCAACCACCCGCTAGACTGCAGCGTTGGCTTCACCCATGCCGACTGTCTGCCTGGTACGCCGGGCTATCAGGACCCCGATAAGTTTGCGGCCACCGACGATAAGCAATGCCAATCGTACGGCCTTCAGCCGGGAACCACGCCGTATGCCGATTGCCGCATAAAGCTTAGCAACATAAGGCCGGCACGCTGCTTAACTAGCGCGCGGCGACTCGCACATGTCCGATGCACCCGACAGCTATTCGCTAGCCGAAGCCCTTTCCGCGTCGACTGACCCATACTACGCCGCTTTCGGCCGGTTCATAACCGGCTTCGCCACTACCGAGGGTGTGGTTCGAAGCCTCCTAGAGCAGCTCGTCAAAACCAGTAAGGCCGAAGGCGCGGCGCTTTTTCACAAGCTCTCGGTCAGCGACACTATAGCGACCATAAATCGCCTTCTCGCCACGCGCGACGCGACGGCCTTGATAGCGGACGTGAAGGAACCCTTCATCCAGTTGCAGGCGATTGGCGAAATACGGAACGCACTGGTCCACTGGGATGGGAGGCTTACCGAGACCGATGGATTCATAGTGAAAAACACCCATCGAGCGCACCTGCCAACCAAAGTGCAGGAGTATCGCGTCGGCATCGAGCAGCTAGTCCAAATGACCACTGATCTAATCAAAATCGATTTGCATATTCTGACCGCGATGGACCTCGGGAAGACCCGAGCCGCGGTCGTAGACGCTATCGTTCAGCCGCTTCTAGCCGGCGCATGGCTCTATATACGGCCGGTGTAGGTTGGCGCCCCCGTCCCCAACCCCTTCCCCGCGAGGGGAAAGAGGTCTGAGTGCGTCCCGTCCAGTCTTGTTGGTGGTCAGCCGCCGTTGAACAAATGCAGCGCTGCGTATTGCAGCAGCATGATGGTCTTGGCGTCGGCGATGCGGCCGTCGGCGATCA
>CALAEG010000400.1 GCA_937890965.1 uncultured Caulobacteraceae bacterium
GACATGACCCGTGACCACAAAATCCCCATGTGAGCGGACATTGGCTCAGGGCAGAGAGCGGACCTTCGGGGGGTGAACGGACTTTCATTCTCCAGGTTGGTGTCGGCGTTGATCGGCACGGGGCCTACTGCACCGCTTGGCGCGACGAGGCCCGAAAGGCTACACCGCCAACTGAAACCGGAGTGCATCTTGGGATGTCGCTTCAAGCAGGATTGTTGGAGGAAGCCCATGTCCCTTTCCATGTACGACGTCTCCGTGCCCGTGTTCCGCCAGATTCTGACCGCCCTTTCGGCCGTGCTGGACAAGGCCGACGCTCATTGCAAATCCGGCGGCGGCGACGAGAGGGCGTGGCTCGCGAGCCGCCTCTATGACGACATGCAGCCCTTCACCTTCCAGGTGATGCAGGCCATCAATCACTCAGCCGGCGCGGTCGCCAAACTGCGCGGCCAGGACTATCCGCGCGCCTCAGGCCTGGAGACCTTCGCCGGCTGCAAGGCCGCGCTCAAGGAGGCGATCGGCGCGCTGGACACGGCGAAGCCGGCGGACCTGGAGGGGACGGAAGACGCGGACGTAGTGTTCGAGACGCCCCGCGGCGCCATGCGCTTCACCGGCAAAAACTACCTTCTGACGTTCGCCTACCCGAACTTCTTCTTCCACGCGACCACAGCCTACGACCTGTTGCGCCATCACGGCCTCGCCATCGGTAAGCGCGACTTCATGGGCGCGGTGCAACTGAAGGCCGCGTAAGGGACGCCATCTTCTCCCGACCATCTCCACCCACCCCAGTCTTTCCGAACGTCCCCTGTCCGGCAACCGATGCGCTGGCCGACCGGCCTGGAAGGGCGCGAGCCCGTTGTCCGGCGTCGGTGGACTGACAACGCCGCTGCGTGAGCTGAGGTCCGCTTCTCCCGCGTTGAAGCTCAACATTATTGTATCTAAACCAACGCCGGCGGTGGACGGCGGATCGGCGGGGTGATGCGCAAGTTTATAGGCGTCATGACAGGACTGACCGTCGCGTGGGCGGCGTGTGCGCCGGTGGCGATCGCCCAAGTCCCGGCCTCACCCGACGCGGTGTTGTCCAACTACCAGGACTATCTGGCGGCTGAGAAACGTGACGACCTGCCCGCGGCCGAGACCGCCGCAGGCCGCGCGCTGGCGGCGGCGGAGGCTCGCGACGGCGGCGCTGGCTCGACCGCCGTGCTGGCGATGAACCTGGCGATTGTCCGCATCGACATGGGCCACAGAGCCGGTGCGCTTGCCCCGGCGCGGCGGGCGCTCCAGCTCGCCCAGGCCGGCGCCAAGGGCGTCGATGTGCTGGCCGCGCGCCTGACGGTTGGCGAGGCCGAACTTGCTTTGAACCCGAGAGGCGACGAGACCGGCCTGCTCGCGGCGCTGCGCGAGGCCGATGGCCGCAGCGACCTCGACAGCTTCGCCTATTCTGCCGCCGTCTTCCTTGGCGCCGTCGCGAACGAGCTCCAGCATTGGTCCAACGCCAGAGTTGCATGGCAGTCGGCCCAGCGTCATGTCCAGGGAGCGCCTGGCGATCCGGTCCTGGCCCTGGACAACGCGATGATCGGCGAGGGGGTGGCCCTGACCGGCGCCGACAACGAATCTGAAGCTCGGCTCATCCTGGGCAAGGCGGCTGCCTCGCTTGCGCCACTGGCGCCGGAATCGGCCGATCGGGAGAACGCTACGGTCGCGGAAGTCGAATATGCCCAGGCCCTCGCATGGTTGGCGACGGTCTCAGCCAAGCAAGCGACGGAGGGGCAAGCGACACGTCCGCCCGCCATTGCGCATCCAGTTTCGCTGCCGGGTCAGCCGCCGCTCTGCCCGGGAACGTTCTCGCCAAGTGTGCAGCCAATCCTTCCGCCCGGCGAGCTTCAGGAGAACTCTTTCGGCGCCGGTGTGTTGCGGTTCGAGACCGCCCAGAGTGGCGACGTGACGGGTGTGATCCAGTTGGCCGCGATCGGGGGAGTCGAATTTCGCGACGCCTTGAAAGACCCCCGCGTGCATTGGTCGTTCAAGCCTAGCAAAGGCGCACCCCCGGGCTGTCGGCTGAACTCCGTCGACCGCCTGGCGACCGTACTGTTCCAGAACGGCAGTTTAGAAATAGCCCGAGACTGACGCCGACCGCCGTCCCGGAGTCATTGCGCGCGCATGTATCCCCGGCAATCGATCGGGGCGGACATCCATCGCCGGACCACTGCCCCAAGAGCGGACGTCTCAAGTTCCGTTAAAGGTCGATAGCGGACGTAGAGCCGCATGCGAAAGGCGCCAGCTCTGCCGTCAGCAGGGGCCCGGTCGCCAAGCTTCGGGGTTGGCGGGCGGCAGGCGGGCGCCGACCAATGGCATGATCGGACGCCCTGGGTGCTGCGGGTCGGTCTCGGCCGCCTTGCCGAGGAACACCCTGACCTCCGACGCGATGTCCTGCGGGCCCCAGCCGTTCGGCTTGAAGGCGTTGGAACTACATTGCGACGGTCCGGGCGGCGGCGGCGGGTCGAGCGCGACCGCCTTCCAGTCCCAGTCGACCCGCGCGAGCACATGCCGGTGCACGATGTTCGCGCCAGACGGCGGCCGGCTGTCGTCCGTGGTCTCCCAGATCAGGTAGGTGCGGAATTGGTCCAGGGGCATGACGTCGACCTCCTCGAAGGGCCCCTTCGCCGCATCCTCGGCCCAGGTGCCGGGATCGTCGGCATGGCTGATGGAGGTCGCCCCCTGAACACCGCGCACCCGCTTGTTCTGATAAGGATCCTGGCCGTCGAGATTCCAGAGGCCGCCCGATGTCGCGCATTCGCGCATGCCGGTCTTGGCCAGCGTGTGCTGGTGGGCGAACTGGACGTGCTGGACGAGCATCAACTCGCCCCACCAGGTCGGCTGCGCGCCCGCGACGGGTTCGAGGTCGACCGTGGCGCGGAACGTGATCCCGCCGGAGAGGAGTTTGCAGAAGGGCTGGGACGCGAGCCCCACGCTCAAGAGCGCGAGGTTTGGCGACCCCATGCTTACTGGCTGGACGGTCACACGCCTGACCTGCACGTCGCCAACCGTCAAAACGGGAACCGTTGCGGAGACCGGCGGAGCGATGGTTCCTCGGCAACCGCCGACGCCAACTGCCAGTGTCGCCGCTCCCCATCGCAGTATCAGACCGCGTCGGGATGTGCCAAACTGCGTGTCCATCATCATGCCCCCCATCAAACGGAGCGCCGACCGGCTGAGCCGCTCAATCCCAGGGAGCCACAACCTTGGCGAGGCGTCGAGTCATGTTCTCGCTCGGCGATACCGCGACTCTGCGGGCCGCCGCCCAGTGTCCGCTTTGGGTCGGAAGCGGCCATTCACTTCTGGCCAGAAACCGGAAAGGGAGCGTCATGGATCTGAAGACGTCTGGCGACCACGGCCAATCCCCCACGCGCATCCCGCTCTCCTCGCTGCCGCCGCGCGACTGGGCGGCGGCGGCCCGCGCGCTCGACGAGGACGGGGCGGTGCATCTGCCTGGCGCGCTGACCGCCGAGGGCCTGGCCCGGGTCGAAGCGGGGGTCGACGCGGCGCTGGCCAGCCCGTCGGCTCACGCCAAGCGCTTCTACCCGAAGGAAGAGGCGACCTTCCAGGAAGACACCGGCCACCGGCTGATCGGCGTGGTGCGCGAGGCGGGAATCGACACCACGCTGGCGGCGCTCTGGGGCCTGCCCGACTTCTGGTACCTGGGCGAGCAGCTGTTCCTCAAGGAAGGCGGCCGCGCGCGGCGCACGCCCTGGCACCAGGACACCTCATACCTGCGGATGATGGGCTCGCAGCTGGTCGCCTGCTGGATCAGCCTCGATCCGTTGCCGAAGCGGCATTGCCTCGAGTTCGTCCGCGGCTCGCATCGCGGCACGCTCTACAACGGCTCGGCCTTTGCCGCCGACGACGACACCGCGCCGCTCTACGGCCACAGCCGGCTGCCGCGCCTGCCCGACATCGAGGCCGACCGCGCAAACTGGGACATCGTCTCCTGGGACGTCGCGCCCGGCGACCTGATCTTCTTCCACCTCGGCGTGCTGCACGGTGGCGCAGGCACCGAGCCCGGCATGCGCCGCCGCACGGTGTCCTTACGCTTCCTCGGCCCCGACGTGGTCTATGATGGCCGCCCGCGCGACGAGAAGGGGGCGCAGGAAGGCAACGACGTGGCGCTGTCCGGCATGTACGCGGGCCTACGGCACGGCGATCCGTTCCGCACAGGCGTGCTGGCGAAAATCTGACGCCGACTGCGCGTGTCGCGTGCGGGCCGACCAGCCTACAGCCCAAACACGTGGCGCGCGTTCTCGCCGAGGACGGCGGCTTGGCGTTGGGGGGAGAGGCCGGCGACGGAGCGTCGGATCAGGCTCGGCGCCTCCAGGGTGGAGTCGACGTGGGGAAAATCGCTGCCCCAGAGGATCTTGTCCTCCCCGACCAGGTCGAGCATGGCGCCTATCGTTCGCTCCTCCGGCTCGGCGACGAACCAGCAGTTGCGGCGAATGTAGTCGCTGGGCTTCAAACGCATCGGCGTCGGCAGCGCGGCCCGCAGGATGTCATGCTTCTCGTCGAGGCGATCCATGAGGTAGGCGGCATAGCCGCAGCCGGCCTCCACGCTGACGATCTTCAGCTTCGGAAATCGCTCGAACAACAGGTCGGTCACCAGGCTCGCCATGGCGGGGATCAGTTGGCCGGTCGCGCCCATGCTGAATGAGAAGACGCTGCCGGGCCTGGTCATGTGCCACTGACCGAACGCGCCGCCGCCGCCGGAAAAGCGGACGACCACATGCAGGCAGCCGGGAATCCCCGCGTCCTCGCACACTTGCCAGATCGGATCGAAGTGCGCCTCGCCCGGCCGGTGACCGTCGACCACCTCGGGCGGCACGAAGAGCCCCTTGAAGCCGGCCTTGACGCAGACCTTAAGCTCGCGGGCCGCCTCGTCGACGTCTCGCCAATTGACTGCGGCGATCGGCGCCACACGCCCTGGCGCGCCTTCGTGGAATTCTTTCTGCCAGCGATTGTAGGCGCGGCAATAGGCCGAGGCCAATTCCACATCCTCGGTCGGGAACGGCAGGATGCCGATGGTCGGGAACAGCACGCCGACATCGACGCCCCAGTCGTCCAGCATCGCCGCGCGCGCCGCCGGGTCGTAGCTCGCCGGCTCGCAGCCGTCCGCATAGGTCATCCCTGGCTTGAAGACGTCCTTGCGGTCGAGATGGGCGCCGCCGAGGCCGGCCAGGACGCCCGAGAGGACGCTCTCTTCGCCGATGATCAGGTGCTCGACGCCCTCACGTCTCTCGATGCGGATGGCGCGGTCGCGGTACTTCGGCTCAAGATGGGTCTGCCAGAGATCCGCCGGCTCCATGATGTGCGAATCGCAGTCTACGACCAGCGGCACGGCCTTCTCCTCGGGGCTGCCAACGTGCGATCAACGCCAGGGCCGCGGCCCCGCGTCAACCATGCACTTTGGCATCCCCCGCGGGCGGGCCATCGCTCGCCCACCTCGATCGGTCCGCGGCGGGGCTCAACCTCGATCTGGCGCGGGACCGCGCCGCGCGATCATCAGCATCTGGGCCCGTTCTTCGAGTTCGTAGGCGACCTCAAGGCTCGGGCTCTCCAGAGCCGCGTCGAGCGTGCGTTTGGTGAGGCGCAGGGCGTCGGGGCGAGCCTTCAGCATATCGGCGGCCAGCGCCTCGCCATAGGCGTCGAGCTCCGCCTCGGGGGTCACCGCCGAGACGAGGCCCGCGGCAAGGGCGGCCTCGGCGTGGAGGGGCCGGCCCGCCAACAGCATTTCCCGGGCGCGCGAGACGCCGATCGCCCGCTGCAGACGCCAGCTCACGCCCAACTCGGCCCCCGACAGCCCGATGGCGAGGAACGCCGGGTGGAAGGCGGCGCTTTCGCTGGCGACCACGATGTCGGCGGCAAGGGCGATGGTGAGGCCGCCGCCCGCCGCCGCGCCGCGCACCAGGGCGATGATCGGCTGCGGGCAGGCCCTCATGGCCTTTTGCATGTCGCGCAAGGTCCAGTCGCCATTGGGTCCGTCCCGCAGCGCCTCGGGCGTGGCGGCGGCCTTAAGGTCGGCGCCCGCGCAGAAGGCCCGCCCCGCGCCGCGCAGGATCACCACGCGGGTTTCGCGGTTGCGACGCAGGCCCTCGAAATAGGCGAGGAGCGCCTCGGTCAGGGGCTGGTTCAAGGCGTTCAGCCGCTCCGGCCGGTTCAGGGTGACGCGCTCGATCTCGCCCAGCCGCTCCACCACGAGGATGTCCGCCGTCCCAACCGCTTCGCTCATGCTCGTTTGCTCCGTGTTTCAAGGAAGGATGGCGACCTGCCCCAAGGACAGTCCAGCCTCCCAGGGGATCGCGAGATCTTGACCTGGCGCGTTTGGGCGCCTGTTGTACCATCCGCCCGGCCCTATCGTTCCGCCAGGGCGTCTAGGCTTGACTGACCTCGCGGCGCCTGTGGGCCTCTGCAGCAATCGCACAGCACGGAGCCTTCGGATGCACGACAGCATAATTCGCGGCGGGTCCATCTACGACGGCGCCGGCCGCGAGGCCTTCACCGGCGACGTGGCGGTGAAGGACGGTGTGATCGTCGAGGTGGGCGACCGTATCACCGGGCCAGCCAAAGAGGTCATCGACGCCGACGGGGCGATCGTCACCCCCGCCTGGGTCGACATCCACACCCACTACGACGGCCAGGTCACGTGGGATGAGGAGATGAACCCCTCGGCCAGCCATGGGGTCGGCACCATCGTCATGGGCAATTGCGGCGTGGGCTTCGCGCCGGTGCCGCGCGGCGGCCAGCGCGAGCTGATCGAGCTGATGGAGGGGGTCGAGGACATTCCCGGCACGGCCCTCTACGAAGGCATGCCCTGGGGCGCCTGGGAGACCTATCCCGAATATCTCGACTATCTGGCGACCCGCAAATACGCCCTGAACATCGCCTCGATGATCGCCCACGGGGCAGTGCGCAACTATGTGCTCGGGCCCAAGCGCAGCAACGCCGACGCCACCGAGGCCGAGGTTGGCCGCATGGCCGGGATCGTCGAGGAGGCCCTGCGCGCCGGCGCGGTGGGCTTTTCCACCTCGCGCATCATGGGGCACAGGTCGATCCACGGCGACCAGGTGCCAGGCACCTTCGCCGCCGAGGCGGAGCTGATGGCGATCGCCGGCGCATTCCGCCGCGTCGGCGCTGGCGTCATGCAGCTGATCCCCGCCGGCACGCTCGGAACGATGGGCGAGCATTCGGCCCTGGAGTCCGAGGTGGAGATGATCTGCCGTCTCAGCGCCGCGGCCGCCCGCCCGGCCACCTTCACCCTGTTCGAGACCTTCGGCGATCCCGCCCAGGCGCACCGCATCCTGGCCATGGTCAAGGAAGGCAACCGCGACGGCGCCCAGGTCTTCCCGCAGGTCGGCAGCCGCCCGACCGGCTTCGTCTTCAGCCTCTGCTCCTACCACCCGTTCATGGCCAAGCCCTCGTATCTCGCGCTGGCCAGCCTGCCGCTGGCCGAGCGGGCCAAGGCGCTGCGCGATCCGGCGGTGAAAGCCAGGATCCTGGCGGAGGTGAACGTCGCGCCAAAGCATCCGGGCTCGATGGAGGCGCTGATCCCCAACGTGCCGTTCCCGATGGAGCAGACCTTCCCGCTTAAGACCAATTCCAGCTACGAACCGCTGGCGGAGGAGAGTTTCGAGGCCCTGGCCAAGGCCTCTGGCCTGCCCGACGGCCGCTCGGCGCTCTACGACCACCTGGTGAGTGGCGAGGGCCGCGACTTCGCCATCGCCTTCTTCACCGGCTACGCCACCTATACCCTGGAGGGCCTGCGCGAACTGCAGCTGGACGACACCACGGTCGTCGGCCTTTCCGACGGTGGCGCCCATGTCGGCGCCATCTTCGATGCGGTGAATCCCACCTACCAGCTTGCCTACTGGGCGCGCGACCGCAAGCGGGGAGCGACCCTGCCGCTGGCCCATGTGATCAACCGCCAGACCCGCCGCAACGCCGAGCTGTTCGGCTTCACCGACCGGGGCCTGATCGCGCCGGGGATGCGCGCCGACCTTAACGTCATCGACTTCGCCAACCTCGCCCTGGGCGACATGCGCTTCCAGTACGACCTGCCCGCGGGCGGCGCCCGGCTGATGCAGCCAGCGCACGGCTACCTCGCCACCCTGGTCGGCGGCGTGCTCACCCGCCGCTTCGATCAGGACACCCTGGCCCGCCCGGGCCGACTCCTGCGCGGGCAGGCTGCCGCGCGCAGGGCCGTGCCGGCATAAGAGACAAGGTGTTGGTCATGGCCGCCGATCCTCTTCACGGCAAAAAGGTCGTCATCGTCGGAGGCACCTCCGGCATCGGCTTCGCCGTCGCCGAGGCGGCCTTGGAGCGGGGCGCCAAGGTTGTCGTCGCCTCGAGCCAGCAGGCGGGTGTCGACGCCGCGCTCGGCCGGCTCGGCAAGGGCGCCGAGGGATCGACGCTCAATGTCACCGACGAAGGCGATGTCGCGGGCTTTTTCGAGCGGCTGGGTGCGTTCGACCATCTGGTGTTCACCGCCGGCGACTGGGCCGGCATGGGGGGCGGGTCGTCGCTCGCCGAACTCGACCTGTCGGCGGCGAAGGCCGCCTTCGGGGTGCGCTTCTGGGGCGCGCTCGCCGTGGTCAAGCACGGCTATGGCAAGATCGCCGAGGGCGGCTCCATCACCTTGACGGACGGCATGCTGGCGCATCGGCCCAGAAAGGGGGCGCCGGTGAGCACCGCCATGCTGGGCGCCATCGAGTCTCTCACCCAGGCGCTGGCGGTCGACCTGGCGCCGGTGCGGGTCAACGCCGTCTGCCCTGGCCTGGGGATGACTGAGCGGTCGAGCGGAATGCCCGAAGCGTTACTGCAGCGTTTCACCGCTAGGCTGCCCTTGCCGCGCGGCGGCGACCCGGCCGAGATCGCCGAGGCCTATCTCTACCTGATGCGCGGCGGCTACACGACAGGCCAGGTGCTGTTGGTGGACGGCGGCGGCTCCATCGTCTGACCGGCGCGCCGGGCGGGGTCCGGATGGTCGGCTCTGCGCTGCAACCCGCGACTATCCCGGCCCCATCCCCTTCTCAGCCAGCTCCTTCACCGCCTCCGCGCTCTTGGTCAGTCGCTCCAGTCCCATGCCCCGCAACACGCCCTCCGTCTTGGAGAACTGGATGTCGGCATAGGCGACGATCTCGATGCGGTTGCCCCAGGGGTCGTAGAAGTCGAGGAACGGGCCGGGGAGGATTTCGACGCCGGCCTCGGCCAGGGCCTGGCGGACGGCCTGACGGTCATCGACGACGAGACCGAAGTGACGGCCGTCGTCGGCGGGTTGCTTGCGGCCCTTCTGCAGGGCGAGGAACTGGTCGCCCAGGTCGATGAAGGCCATGTCTTCGGTCTTGCCGCGCAGCGTGAAGTCGAAGATGCGGCCGTAGAAGGCCAGCGCCTCTTCGATATCGCCGACTTCCAGTGCGACGTGGTTGAACCCGACGGCGCGGGCTTTCCTGGCTTCAGGCATGGGATCCTCTCAAAGCGCGGCTTGGCATCTTGAGATAGGCATGGCGGCCGGACGCTTCCAGCACCCCCAAAAGAGGGTGACGGCCTGTGTCTGGCCCGTGTTAGGCCGCCGGTCAGCGGTGGAAAGAACCGTTCGGGGCGGACCAATGGGTGTGAATAGCTGGATGGCCTTGGCGAGCGTCGCCGCCCTGTCAGTGGGTCTGGCGGCCTGTGGTGGGCGACAGACCGCGGCGGCCTCGCAGAGCGCGGCCGCGCAGGGCGACAGCGCGCAGGTCGCCATGGTGGCGCCGCGTGACCCGAACAATCCGCTGATCGGTCAGTGGCGTTTCACCGGCATCGGCAACGGGCCCGCCAGCGCGACCTCCGCCTGTTCCACCGACATGACCTTCACAGCCACCGACTGGGTCCAGACCCACGTTGACAGCGCGACCACGACCGATCCGGTCACCTATATTCCCTCGGCCAAGATGGTCTATGTCGTGGACGCCAACGCTGGCCACACGACCTATATCCTGGTCGACCAGGACCACATCGCCCTGGATTCGTTCGCGCCCTGCACCTATGCCCGGGTGGGCTGAGCGGGGCGATCCGACCCTTAAGGCGCACGCTCGAAGGGCGCGGCCAGGCCGGGCCCGACCTGGACCTCGAAGGCGTTCAGGGTCATCGAGACCAGGGTGTAGTAGCCGATGACGGCCATCAGTTCGGCAACGCCGCGCTCGCCGAAGGCGACGACGCCGCGATCATACAGGGGCCGCGGCAGGGCGTGGGTCTCGTGCATGGTCTGGCAGAGGTCATAGACCAGCTCGTCCTCCGGCCGACCCTTTGGGCGGCGGCCGGCCAGGACCTCGTCGAGCACCGAGGGCGCGACGCCGTATTCGATGGCCCGCGGCGCGTGCGCCGCCCACTCCACATTGGCCTCCCAGAAGCGGCCGGTGATGCAGATGGCCAGCTCCACAAGGCCGCGGTCGAGGCTGGTGCGCGCCCAGAGCATGCCGCCGAGGCCGGTCAGGCGGTGGAACAGCTCGGCATTGGTCATCCACGGATCGAAGGGCCCGCCCAGCGCGCCGTTCGCCGCCGGCTTGCGGGTCTGCGTGAACCGATCGTACTCGGCGCGCCGCTCGGGTGAGAAGGCGGCGAGGTCGGGCGCGGATTGTCGGGTCATGGAAGTGTCCTCTTGGGGAGTGTCCTTTTGGGGCGCTCGCCGACTATTGTCAGGGCGACGGCGCGCGGCAACCGAAACCGGCGCCGGAAACGGGGAGGATGACTTGGACACCAAGACCTACGAGAGCCTCGGCCTGCACATCTCGATGAGCGACAACGACCCGACCCGCGTGGTCAACGGCCGCGCCAATCGGGAGATCCAGAACGCCCTGTCGACGCCGGGCGACCGCCAGTATCACCCCGGCCCGGAGGCTTTTGTCGCCGAGGGCGTGGCGCGCGGCCAGGTGGCCTCGCATCGCGACTGGGCGCGGAGCCGGGTTTTTCCCGACACCCATCGCGACCTGTGGATCTACACCCCGGCGGGGTTCGACGCGGCCGCCGCGCCGCCGGCCCTGATGGTGTTCAACGACGGCGCCGGCTATCTGAACCGCGACGGGCCGGTGCGCGCCGCCGCGGTCTTCGACACCCTGATCGCCGCCGGCGAGATGCCGCCGACCATCGGCGTCTTCGTCATGCCGGGTGCGCTGGCCGGCACGCCGCAGCAGCGCAGCATCGAATACGACAGCGTCACCGACGCCTATGTGCGCTTCCTGCTGGAGGACCTGCTGCCGTTCGTGGAGAGCGAGATCGGCTGCGCCCTGACCGCCGACCCGAAGTGGCGCACCATCTGCGGCATCAGCAGCGGCGGCATCTGCGCCTTCACCGCCGCCTGGTATCGCCCCGACGCCTTCGGCCGGGTGCTCTGTCACTGCGGATCGTTCACCGCCATCCGCGGCGGCCACAACTATCCGTACCTGATCCGCTCGACGCCGCGCAAACCGATCCGGGTGTGGATGCAGAGCGGCGAGGCCGACGCGGACATCCTGCTGGGCAGCTGGCCGCTGGCCAACAAGGAGGTCGCCGCGGCGCTCAAGTTCGCCAGCTATGAGGTCGAGTTCGTGTTCGGCGAAGGCGGCCACAGCCT
>CALAEG010000401.1 GCA_937890965.1 uncultured Caulobacteraceae bacterium
GCGCCGCGCCGCGCGGATCGCCGTCCTGCTCACCGAGCGCGGCCTTGGCGGACGCGGCGCCGACCTCTCCAGCCGCCTTGACGGTTTCGCCCGCGACCGTAGCCCGCGCGCCCGCGACGCCACGGCCCTGGCCGAGCGTTGGGCCCGCGCGGCCGGCGCGCGCGGCGAGGACGCCGCGCTCGACGACGGCCTGCTGCTCGCCGAGGCCTTTCCCGAGCGCATCGCCAAGGCGCGCGGGCCGGCGGGCGCCTACCAGCTGGCCAGCGGTCGCGGCGTCACCCTCGATGCGGCCGAGGCCCTGGCGCGCGAGCCCTGGCTGGCCGTGGCCGAGCTGGGCGGCGGCGAAGCCCGCGACCGCATCCTGCTCGCCGCCCGGCTCGACGAGCCGGCGCTGAAGGCCGAGTTCCGCGACCGCATGACGCTCGAGGAGAAACTGGAGACCGGCCCAGGCGGCTTCTTGCGCGCCAAGGAAACGCTCAGGCTCGGCCGCCTGGCCGTCGAGGAGCGGATCATCGCCAATCCCGATCCCGCGCTGATCCAGGCCGCATTGCTGGACGAGGTGCGCCAGAAGGGCGTGGGGTTATTGCGCTGGGGCGAAGCCTCGGCCGCCTTCCGCGCCCGCGTGGGTTTCCTGCGCGCGGCGGAGCCGGCTTGGCCCGATCTCGGTGACGAGGCCTTGATCGCTCGTCTGGACGATTGGCTGGCGCCGCTTCTGGCCGGCAAAACCTCGCTCGCCACCCTCAACGACGCGGCTCTAGAGGCGGCGCTCCGCGCGCTGATCCCCTGGGATCTCCAGCGCCGGCTCGACACCGAGGCTCCGGCCCGCTGGACCGCGCCCACCGGCTCCAGTTTCGCTATCGACTATGCCGCCGAAGGCGGCCCGCGCCTCGATGTCCGGGTGCAGGAACTGTTCGGCCTCGGCGTTCACCCCACCGTCGCCGGCGTCCCGCTGTCCCTGGCGCTGCTCTCCCCGGCCCACCGCCCCATCCAGCTCACCAAGGACCTGCCCGGCTTCTGGAAGGGCTCCTGGGCCGACGTCCGCAAGGATATGCGCGGCCGCTATCCCCGGCACGAATGGCCGGAAGACCCGGCGAACGCCGCGCCGACGCGACGGGCCAAGCCAAGGCGAAGTTGATGCGCGATCCAGCGCCGCGGCTACAGATCGGCGCCTGGAATGGGCGGCGCCAGCGGGACGCCGGGCGCCGGTTTCGGTGCGCGCTTGAAAACGTAGCGAGGCTTTCGGCGATCGTTCGGATAGGCCATCGAAAAGGTCTGGTTCGGATCGGCGCGGGTCAGGGACCGAAACCGTTCGATCCCGCTCGTGGCCAGGACGGCCAGCGAGCCGGTCGCGCCGGCGGCGAAGTTGAACGGGTCGCAGCCGTGGCCGATCAGGTAGCGGAGGATTTCCAGCAGCGCGCTGGCCAGGATGACGGTCTTGGTGAGATCGGTTCGCCGCCGCCTTGGAAACCCGACATAGGCCAGCACGGTCATTCCGAATCCGGCGGCGAATTGCGCGGCGTCGGCGCCGGCCAGAAATCCACGAATGGGTTCGGAGGTCGCCGCGAGCGTCCAGTATGCATAGGTCAGCGCGCCGACGACCATCGCCACGCGACTGAGCTTGTTGACAGTCCCGACTTCGATTCGCATCTGGAGCCCCGTTATGTCGCAAAACGATGTGTCGCCGCTCAACCCTTAGACGACGTCGATGAATCCGGCGTTACGGCGGGTTCAGTATCGCAAGCGCAATGGAGATTCCGATGATCGAAGCGTCCTGCCACTGCGGAAGTGTCCGGTTTGCGGTCGAGGCCGCGCCCGGGGACGTGAACGACTGCAACTGCTCCATCTGTCGTCGCTACGGGACGCTCTGGGCCTACTACCAGCGGCCCCAGGTGCGGTTCGCGGTCGGGAACGGGCCGACCGACAACTATGTGTGGGGCCACCGGGTGGTGGAGTTTCACCGTTGCCGCACTTGCGGCTGCGTCACGCACTGGTCGGCCGTGGACCGGTCCTACCAGCGCATGGGCGTCAATGCGCGGCTGATGCCCCCCGAGGTGCTCGCCGCCATCCCGGTGTCCCACTTCGATGGCGCCGCGATGTAGGGTCGCGCCCGCACCGCCGCGCCTCATTGCCCCGGCGCACGGGCGCCGCTAGCGTACCTCAAGGCTCGGGCGTGCGCCCTGAGTCACGCGGGGCGCGCGGGGAGTTAGGCCGAATGGCGGGTATTGCGGGCATTTTTCGGCGCAAGTCGGTCGAGCAGATCCAGGCCGAGCACGCACATGGCGAGCTGAAGCGCTCGCTGGGGGCGCTGAACCTCGTCCTGCTCGGCATCGGCTGCATCATCGGCACCGGCATCTTCGTGCTGACTGGCCACGCAGCGGCCGAATGGGCCGGGCCGGGGATCATGATCTCGTTCGTGATCACGGGCCTGCTCTGCGCCTTCGTGGCCCTCTGTTACGCAGAGCTGGCCTCGGCCCTGCCGGTCTCCGGATCGGCCTATTCCTACAGCTACGCCTCGATGGGCGAGGGCGCGGCCTGGATCATGGGGCTGCTGCTGTTGCTGGAATACGGCCTGGCGGCCTCGACCGTGGCTGTCGGCTGGTCGGGCTATGTCATCAGCCTGCTGAAAGACATGCACATCGTCATCCCGATCGAGTTCACCACCGCGCCCGGACCGATCAAGAACGCCGCCGGGGTGGTGATCGGGCACGGGATCATGAACCTGCCGGCGATCATCGGAATCGTGGCCGTCACCGCGCTGCTGGTGATCGGCATCACCGAAACCGCGCGCGCCAACAACATCATCGTCTTCATCAAGCTGGCGGTGGTGCTGGCCTTCATCATCGTCTGCTCGCGCTTCGTGCACCCGGCGCTGTGGCATCCGCTGGTGCCGGCCGAGGTGCCCGCGCCGCCGCCGGGCACGCCGATGGACCTGCCGCACCAGATCGGCCGCGCGCTCATGGACGTCATCACCGGCAAGAAGAGTTCGCACTACGGCCTTGGCGGCGTCATCCACGGCGCGGCGGTGATCTTCTTCGCCTATATCGGCTTCGAGGCTGTCTCGACTGCGGGGGCGGAGTCGAAAAACCCCGGCCGCGACATGCCGATCGGCATACTGGGCGCCCTGGTCATCTGCACCATCCTCTACATCGCCACCTCGGCGGTCCTGGTCGGCATCGTGCCCTACGCCTCGCTGGACGGGCCGGCGCCGATCGCCACGGCGGTCGATCAGATCGGCATGCCCTGGTTCGCGGTGCTGGTGAAGATCGGCGCTATCGCCGGCCTCTCCAGCGTCATGCTGGTGCTGCTCTATGGCCAGACGCGGATCTTCTACACCATGTCCCGCGACGGGCTTTTGCCGTCGTCGCTGGCGGTGGTGCACAAGCGGTTCAAGACGCCGTGGATCAACACCATCATTGTCGGTGCGACGGCGGTGGGGGCGGCGGGGTTCCTGTCGCTGGATACGCTCTCGGACCTGACCAATGTCGGTTCGCTGGCCGCCTTCGCCATCGTCTGCATCACGGTGCTCTATCTGCGCATTTCACACCCTGAAATGCCGCGTCCGTTCCGCACGCCGCTCTTCCCGCTGACCCCGATCCTGGGCGCGATCATGTGCCTTTTCCTGCTGATGAGCCTGATGGCCATCCCCACCACCCGCAACTTCTTCCTCATCTACCTGGTGGTCGGGATCGTGCTCTACTTCCTCTATGGCATGCGCAATTCCAAGCTGGGCAAGGGCATAAGGGTCGAAGGCCACGAAGCCGAACCGATGGAACTGCCGCACCCGGAAGAATAGCCAGAAGCCGTCATCCCCCGCTGGAGCCGCTTTAGCGGCGGAATGCGGGGGACCCATGAACACTCACGTTCGACGGTGATCATGGTCGAACAAGCCGGGCCATGACGAAGATTTTGGCCGGCTCGCCGGCGCTCTACCCGGTCACTGCGTAGATCATGATGCCCGTCGCCACGGCCAGGTTCAGGCTGTCGGCTCTTCCGCGCATGGGGATTTTCACGTTGAGGTCGCAGATGGCGGCCAGGGCGGGGCTCAGGCCCGCCTGTTCGGGGCCCATGAGGATGAGGGTGGGGCGCCTGTATTCCGCCGCGCGGTAGTCGGTCGTGGCGCTGAGCAGGGTCCCGACCACCGATCCCGGCCAGTCCTTGCGCCATTCGATGAATTCGGCCGCCGTCGAGCGATAGAGCGGGGTTGCGAACACCGAGCCCATCGTCGCGCGCACCGCCTCGACCGAATAGGGATCGCAGGTCTCGCCGACCAGGATGACGCCGCCGATCCCGGCCGCATCGGCCGTGCGCACGATGGTCCCGAGATTGCCCGGATCGCGCACGGCCTCCAGCGCCACCCAGCAGGGCGCGGACGCCGGATCCAGCGCATCCAGCGGCGCGAAAACCTGCTCGAAGACCGCGACCACGGTCTGCGGGTTGTCGCGGCGGGAGACCTTTTCGAGGATGGCGCGGCTGACCTCGACCACGTCGCCGCCGGCCGCCGCCGTCGCCGCCGCCGCCCGTTGCAGCAGCGGCTGGCTGGAGGCGTCCGGTCCGTAGAGCAGGATTTTCGGGGTGTGGCCGAGTTCGAGCGCGTCGGTTGTCAGCTTCAGACCCTCGGCGAGGAAGAGGCCGGCCGCTTCGCGCTCCTTGCGCATATGCAGGGCGCGCACCGCCTTGACGGTCGGATTGGTCAGGGAGGTGACCTGGCGCGCGCTCAATTGGCGCTCCAGCGGGCGAAAAAGGAAAGCCCGACGCCGCGGTCGCCGGCCTCCTCCATCAGGGCGAGTTCGCCCCAGTCGATGCGCCCGCCGCGACCGTCCATCGCCTCGGCCAGCAGGCTGGCCAGGGAGAGGCCCGAGACCCGCTCGGCATAGGCGTTGAGGATCAGGAAACCGGCATTGGGCGACAACAGGCCGACGCAGAGCCTGAGCAACTCCGGCAGGTCCTCGAACAGCCGCCAGACCTCGCCATTGGGGCCACGGCCATATTTTGGCGGGTCGAGGATGATGCCGTCGTACCGGACCCCCCGCCGAACCTCGCGCTGGACGTAGCGGCGGGCGTCTTCGCAGATCCAGCGCACCGGACGGTCGGCCAGGCCGGACAGCTCGGCATTCTCCCGCGCCCAGCCGATGGCCTTTTTCGAGGCGTCGACATGGGTGACGGCCGCCCCCGCCGCGGCGCAGACCAGGCTGGCCACCCCGGTATAGCCGAACAGGTTCAGCACCTTGGCGCCGGGCCTTGGCCGCAGGTTTTCGTCCAGCCAGGCCCAGTTCGCCGCCTGCTCCGGAAAGAAACCCAGATGGCGAAAGGCGGTGAAGCGGCCGAGGAATTTCACCTCGCGCCAGGCCATCGGCCAAGCGTCCGGCGCCGCCCGCGCGAAGCGCCAATGGCCGGCCTCGTCCTCGTCGGATGGCTCGAACACCGCGTCGGCGCCAGCCCAGGTCGCCTCGTCTAATCGGGGCCGCCACAGGCATTGCGGCTCCGGACGGACCAGGCGGTAGGGGCCGCAGCGCTCGAGCTTGCGCCCGTCGCCGCTGTCGACCAGGCCATAGTCGGCCCAGCCGTCGGCGCGCGCCACCACCGGCGCATCGGCGAGCAAGGGTCTGGCTGTGGCGCCCATATCAAGGCCTTACGCGGCCAAGGCGCGGGCCGTCCAGTCCGCGCCCGACTTGCGGCGACCGAGTGATTACAGTTTAGTAATGCCGAATCTAACGCTGGGGAACGCCGCCGATGACGATGACGCTCACCAAACCGCCTCGATCCGCGCGCAAGGCCAAGGGGGACGGCCATCTGCGCCGCGCCGAAATCCTGCACGCCGCCGAGCTTATCTTCGTTCGCGACGGCTATCAGGGCGCCACCATCCGCAAGATCGCCGAAGAGGTCGGGGTCTCCTCCACCGCGCTCTACATGCACTTCCGCGACAAGGATGAGATCCTGCTGGAGATCTGCGAGGGTGCGATCGCCACCCTGCTGGCCAGCAACAATGAGATCTCCGCGCGGCCGATCGACGCGGTCAGCCGGGTGCGGATTATGCTCGACGCCTATATGCGGTTCGGGTTGGACAACCCCAACACCTACCGGCTGGCCTTCTGCTCGACGCCTGGCCAGATCTCCGCCATGCGCCACGAGGTGGCCGCCGACCTGGGCGCCCGCTGCTACGATCGTTTCATGCGCACGGTGGCCGACATCGCCGCCGAGGGTCGCCTGCGCGTCGGCGACGCCGATTCGGCCGCTCAGACCCTCTGGGCCGCCTGCCACGGCCTGGTTTCGCTGCGCACCGGCGGCCAGGAGAAGACCGACCGGGCCGATGACGAGGTCTTGATGGCGCTGATGCTGGATAGCCTCTTCGAAGGTATCGTGATCGATTGACCCGGTGGCCGGCGTCCGGGCCCTCGCGGCTGTCGTCCTAGCCGCCGTCCTGGCTGGCCCCGCGGCCGGCGCGCCGATCCGCGTCTTCTCGCTCGACCAGTGCGCCGACCAGTATGTGCTGGCGCTCAGCCCGCATGAGGCGATCGTCGGCCTGTCGCCCAGGGTCGGCGACCGCGACTCCTATCTGCGCGATCAGAGCACAGGCCTGCCGCGCCGGCGCGCCTCGCCCGAGGCCATACTGGCCGCGCGACCGGATGTGGTGGTGCGCTATTGGGGCGGCGATCCGGCCCTGGTCCGGGCGATCGAACGGCGCGGCGCCAGCGTGGTGCAGATCGACGAGGCGAGCGACTTCGCCGGGGTGCGAACCAATATCCAGCGCGTGGCCGGGGCGCTGGATCAGGGCCCGCGCGGCGCCGCCCTGATCCAGAGGATGGACGCCCAGATCCAGTCGCATTCCGCGGCCGTCGCCAAAGGGGCGTTTTACCTGACGCCCGGCGAGGTCACCGCCGGCCCGGGAACTCTGATCGACGCCATACTGACCGCGGCCGGGTTCCGCAATCTCGCGCCGGGCCCCGGCTACCAGACGGTCTCGATCGAGCGCCTGGTGCTCGATCCGCCTGATGCGTTCGTGCTCGGCTTCTTCGACTCCGCCTATCTGGCCGGACAGCACTGGGCCGCCGGCGGCAACCACGTGCTGGGCAAACTCGTCCGGGAGCGGACGGTTTCCAGCCTGAACGACTCGTTGCTCGGATGCCCAGCCTGGTTCGCCGGCGATGCGGTGCAGGCCCTGGCCGCCGCGCGGAGACGGCCGTGACCTCGGTCAGGTTGATGGGCGGGCTTATCCTGCTGCTGTCTATCCTGCTGGGGCTCGGCGTCGCCTTTGGCGAGACCCAGCTCAGCCTGGCCCAATATCATCAGGCTTTCACAGACGCCGGCTCCGCGCCTGGTGAGGTGCTCTGGGGCCTGCGGGCGCCGCGCGTCGTGGCCGCGGCCGTTGTCGGGGCGGCGCTCGGCCTGGCCGGCGCGGTCATGCAGGGCCTGTTGCGCAACCCGCTGGCCGAGCCCGGCGTGCTCGGCGTCTCGGGCGCCGCCGGCCTGGGCGCGGCCGTCTCCATAAGCGCCGGCCTCGCGGTCATCCCGGGGGCCATCGAGGCCGCCGCGCTTTTGGGCGCGCTGGTCGCCGGCGGGCTGGTCGTGATCGCCGCCGCGCGCTTCCGCGAGCCGGAGACCCTGATCCTGTTCGGGGTGGCGCTCTCCGCCTTCGCCGGGGCCCTGACCGCTCTGGTCTTCAACCTCTCGCCCTCGCCGATCACCACCAGCGAGGTGCTGACCTGGCTGATGGGTTCGGTGGCCAATCGCGACTGGACCGATATCGGCTGGGCCCTGGTCCCCATGGCCGTTGGCGCGGGACTCTGCGCCTATGCCAGCCGCGCCCTGGTCATGCTGACCCTCGGCGAGGAGACCGCGGCCTTGTCCGGCCTGCCCATGGGGCGGATGCGGGCGGCCGCCGTGGCCGGGGCGGCCCTGCTCACCGGCGCCGCCGTGGCCATGGCCGGCGTCATCGGCTTCGTCGGCCTGGCCGCGCCCCATACCGTGCGCTGGGGCGTCGGCGGCGATCCCGGGCGCGTCCTGGTTCCCTCGGCGCTGGCGGGGGCCTGCCTGGTCACCGCCGCCGACCTGATCGGCCGCATCGTCCCCAGCGAGGTGGAGCTGAAGCTGGGCGTGCTCACCGCCCTGTTCGGCGCGCCGCTGTTCGCCCTGATCGCCTGGCGCGCGGCGCGGAGCTGGCGGGCATGAGCGAGCTCCTGAGCCTTCAGAACGCCAGCGTCAGCCTGGGCGACCGGCGCGTGCTGGACGGCGTCGATCTGACGGTTTCAGCCGGCGAACTGGTCGGCGTGCTTGGTCCGAACGGCGCGGGCAAGACCACGCTGCTGCGCGCCGCGCTCGGTCTGGTGAAGCTGGCCTCGGGGTCC
>CALAEG010000402.1 GCA_937890965.1 uncultured Caulobacteraceae bacterium
GCGGACAGCCGGGCACATAGATGTCGACCGGCACGATGCGGTCGCAGCCGCGCACCACCGAATAGCTGAAATAGTAGTAGCCGCCGCCGTTGGCGCAGGAGCCCATGGAGATGACGTAGCGTGGCTCGGGCATCTGGTCGTAGACCTTGCGCAAGGCCGGCGCCATCTTGTTGGTCAGCGTGCCGGCGACGATCATCACGTCCGACTGGCGTGGGCTCCCGCGCGGCGCGAAGCCGAACCGCTCCAGGTCGTAGCGCGGCGTCAGCGCCTGCATCATCTCGATGGCGCAGCAGGCCAGGCCGAAGGTCATCGGCATCAGCGAGCCGGTGCGCGCCCAGTTGATCAGGTCGTCAAGGCCGGTGGTGACGAAGCCCTTGTCGGCGAGCTGGTTGGAGACGCCGTCGAAATAGGGATCGTGTTGCTTGACGTCGGCTACTCCCATTCGAGCGCGCCCTTCTTCCATTCGTAGATGAAGCCCACGGTCAGTACGCCCAGGAAGCTCATCATCGACCAGAAGGCGAAGACCTCGGTCTGATGCGGCAGCTTGGTCAGGGCCACCGCCCAGGGAAACAGGAAGGCGACCTCGAGATCGAAAATGATGAACAGGATCGAGACCAGGTAGAAGCGCACATCGAACTTCATCCGCGCGTCGTCGAAGGCGTTGAAGCCGCACTCGTAGGCGGAATTCTTCTCCGGATCGGGCGCCGACGGCGCCAGCAGCAGCGAGCCGATGATGAACAGCGATCCGATCGCCCCGGCAATGGCGAAGAAGATCACGATCGGCAGGTACTGCAGGAGGAAGGCGTTCATTCGCAAATCCCGGGGGAGCGGGCGAGAGTCGCGGGCGTTGTAGCCCATGGCCGCCAGGGGTTCAAACACCGCCGGGCGCTTTCGGAACAATGCCGCCGCGGCGCCCTTATTGTTGACATGCCGAGCCGGCGCGACCTATGTCACGCGCCTCGCGCAGCGGGTCCTCTTGTCGAGGACGCAGGCTTCAATGCGGGTGTAGCTCAGTTGGTTAGAGCGCCGGCCTGTCACGCCGGAGGTCGCCGGTTCAAGTCCGGTCACTCGCGCCACCCCTCAACCTCATCGCCCGCCCGCGCCCGAGCGCTGGATCAACGTGAAATTAGCCCTTTTGGGCTCGTATCAGGGCTCGGGTTTTCAAATCACGGGTCTGGGCGCGATTGTGAGTTTTGCAGCCAGCGAGGCGTCGAACGGCGTCGCCCGCGCCCCGGCGACGGCCGGCGACAGACGCCTGGTCGTCATCGGGCTCGGCATCGCGATGGGCTATCTCTGCGCCCTGGCCGCCATGTTCGTCCGCCATCAATGGATGATCGACGCCGCGGGACGCCCCATGCCGACCGACTTCATGGAGATCTGGTCGGCGGGGCGGCTGGCCCTGCACGGCGCGGCCCTTTCAGCCTATGACGGCAGGCTGCAGCACGCCGCCGAAGCCGCCGCCATCGGTCACGACTTCCAGGGCTTCTACAGCTGGTCCTATCCGCCGGGCTTCCTGTTCGCCGCCGCCGCCGCCGCCAGCCTGCCCTATGCCCTGGCCTTTGCGGTCTGGATCGCCGGCGGCCTGGCCTTGCATGGCTTCAGCATCGCCGCCATCACCCGACGCCCGGCCGCGATGGTCTTGGCCTTCGCCTCCCCTTGGGCCCTGGCCTGCGCCCTGGTCGGGCAGAACGGCTTCATCACCGCCGGCCTCATCGGCTTGGTGCTGTCGACCATGGAGAAGCGGCCGGTTCTCAGCGGCCTCTTGCTGGGCCTGCTGACCTACAAGCCGCAGTTCGGCCTGCTCTTTCCCCTGGTCCTGCTGCTCAGCGGACGTTGGAAGGTGTTCGCTTTCGCCGCCATCAGCGCCCTTGGCCTTCTGGCCCTCTCGGCGGTCGTGTTCGGCGCCGGCACGCTTGCCGCCTTCCTGCATGGCTTGCCGGAGGCCAGCCAGACCCTGGTCACCAACGGCGCCGCCGGCTGGGGCAAGCTGCAAAGCCTCTATGGGCTCGCGCGCTGCCTTGGCGGATCTGACCTCGTGGGATGGACCGTGCAGGGACTGATGAGCGCCGCCTGCGCCCTCGGCGTCGCGGTGGTCTGGCGAAGCCAGGCGCCCTTCGCCCTGAAGGCGGCGGCCCTGGCCGTGGCTACCGTGCTCGTCACCCCTTACGTCTTCGCCTACGACCTGCCGGTGCTGGCCGTGCCGGTGGCTTTCCTCTATCGCCAGCGCCGGTTCGACCGGCTGGAATACCTCGGCCTTGCCCTGGCGGCGCTGACGGTGGTTCCCTTCGCCTTCGCGGCGGTCCCCAGCGGCCTCGTCGCCAGCCTGGCGGTCGCCGCCATCGTCGCCCGCCGCCTCGCCGCGTGGACTCGCGAGAATCTGCCCCGATTTCCCACAGCGCACCCACAGCGCGATGAGCCTGCCGCTACCGCCGCGCCGAGCTAAGGCGTGCGGCGGTGGACAGCGGCTGCACTCACGACCCAAAGCGGAAATCCTGAGTGTCCGCTTGTTAGAGCCGCTCGCGCTAAGGGCCCGGGCGGCGGCGCTGGCGCATCACTCCTGCTGGGCAGCACGCACCTAGGATCGGTGCGGTGGTGCGTCGGCATCTGCACGGCGTTCGGGGACTTCGAATTCTACGGGGCAGGCGTCCCGGCATTGTGATGGCAAAGGGTGTGGCACATGAGGTCGCCGGGCTTGCAGTTGCAGTCGCTCGAAGGCGGCGGCGGGGTCGCGTTGGGCGGGGTGACATCGAAATTCTTCCAGCCGATCTCAAGGTCCGGCGTCGCCGAATAGGCACCGATCGCCTCGATGATGAGCCGGCAGGGCGAGCCGCGTGGAACCTCCACCTTCCAGTCGCCGAACGCCCGCACCCCGGTCGGCGCTGCGCCGTAGGTCTGGATGTCCGGCGTCGCCGAGGTCTTCACCCGGCAGGCGCCCGAGACGACCCGCAGGCGCACCTGGACGCCCCGCGCGGTCTCGCGGGCGAAATTGCCGAGCCTGCCCCTCACCTCGGCGAGGGGCGTCGCGTTCGGATCGGCGAGCGAGGCCTGGTCGAACGTGTAGCTCTGATCGGTGCGCAGGCCCGAGAAGGACGCGCGCCATAGGGTGGCGACCGAGGTGGCGGCCTGGTCCTCGCCCTCGCCCTCGTTGGCCAGGAAGTCCGCCTCGCTCGCCACGGTGCTGCGGGCGTTGGCCTTGGCGAAGGCGCGCACCACCTCGGCCATGGGGACGATCGGGTTGCCGAAGGCCGGCGGCGGATTGCCGGGCCAAAGGCTGCTGTACTGGCTGACCGGCGTCGGCGGGCACTCGGGCGCCCAGCCCTCCCAGGTGATGTGGCTGGAGCCCTGATAGGGCAGCGCGTCGGGGCCGTTCCAGTACCAGGGGTCAAACCAGTCCTGGTAGGCGAGGCCGCCCGTCGCGGCCAGGAAGCGCTGTGCCTCGACCTTGAAATCGGCGCTGTGGTTGGAGAGCAGACCGGTGAACGGATGGCTGAGGATCGTGCGGTCGCCGGTCACCTTCGGCGGCAGGTCGAGGGCGGCAGGGTTCGACGCCATCGCCGCCCGCACCTCATTGCCCCACATGCCGTGGGTGTGGAAGGGCACCGACATGTCCCCCAGGAAGTGTGCGCTCCAGGCCGCGCCCTTCTGCCGGCCGGTGTTCCGGTAGGCCAGGTCGGAGAAATATTTCGCGACCGAGTCCGGCGCGGACCCCTCGCCGTTGCGCGGATTGTAATAGTGCTCGGCGTAGTTGGTGGAGCCTTCGGAGTCGGGCCCCGCGCCCTTCACGTGGACGTTGACGCCCTCGTGGCCGGTGACGTCCGCCTCGGCTGGAAACATCGCGCTGTTGAACGCTGGATCCTTCTCGACGAAGGCGTAGGCGGTCTCGGCGATGCAGCCGTGAGTGTTGAAGTTGCCGATATAGGGGATCGGGACGGTCATCGACCCCCAGGCCAGGGCCGGCGTGCCGGGCGCCAACATCAAGCCGCACGCCGCGAACGCAAGCAAACGTTTCATCGCCATCTCCGGACGCAAGCAACGCGCCTTGGCCCTCGTCTAGCCGCGCGGACGGCCGGCGCGCGTTGATCGGGATCAAGGCAGGGTCAGGCCCCGGATCGGCTTGATTGATCTCGCGCAAGGCCGAACGGGGGTCCGGCGGCTAGGCAGGCGCTTGAACCTACTCATCTGGAGCCCGTCCATGAAGGCCACGCTCGTCGCCCTCCTCGCCGCCGGCGCGATCGCCGGGGCCGCGGCGGCGCAGGACGATCCCGACCAGAGCTTTGTTCCAGGACCGCCCGCTTCGGACCAGACGCCGCCACCACCGCCGAACGACAACACCTCGACGGTGGATCACGGCTCGCGCGGCTCGTATCTCACCGCCGACATGCTGGGCGACCAGCTGGCGATCGACGAGCTCAACGGCGCCTGGATCGGCGCCTGGACGCGGCGGCCGGGCACCACCGTCTTCGACGCCGTCTGGCACAACCAGCAGGGCCAGGAGGCGCACGACGTCATCCGTCTCGTCGGCATCTCCGGCGGCCAGGTGACCTTCCGCCGCGATGGCGTCTCGGGTCCCGCCGGCGGCACCTACACCGGAACGCTCGGCCCCGACGGCCGCACCATCCTCGGGTCGGCCTCCTGGTATCAGCCCGGTTGGGTGTGGAAGGCGGTAATCGGCGGGCCGGCGCAAGGGGTGTCCGAGCAGGTCCGCGGCGACCAGTCCGGCCAGGACCATAGCAGCGATCACGGCTCGGACCGATCCTATCAGGCCAGCGAGGTCCCGTTGTTCGACAACTGGAACACGGCTGGCTGTGGCCTCACCGACACCGCCAGCCTCGACCTCCGGGCCCGGACGCACGTGACGCGGGTCACCCTCTGGTACAACTGGCGGGCCGGTGAGGACGCGGTGCGCTACACGGTCAGCTCCCTCGGGCGCCAGGTGGGCGGCGGCACGCTCACCCGCGGCGACTGCGACCCCTATCAGAGCGCCTGGTGCGAGGCGCGCGATACGCCCGATGCCGACCTCGATTCCGGGCGCTACACGTTCCGCTTGGAAAGCGGCCGCGTGTGCCAGAATGATGGCAGCGGCGGGGCGGGCTTCATCAAAGTCTGGGGCTACGACACCGGGCGCTGAACCATTTGGCGTAATGCTTGTGTGCCGGCAGGTCATCGTCGCTCCAGGCGCTGGAGCCCGGCGATTTGCAATCCCTTGAACTATAACGGGAAAAGTGGTGGGCGGCGAGGGGTTCGAACCCTCCCCTTCGCGAAACTGCCGTAACC
>CALAEG010000403.1 GCA_937890965.1 uncultured Caulobacteraceae bacterium
TCTGCATCGCCGCAACCGTCATCTTCTGGCTCTGATCAATGAGTCCTGAGCCTAGCACTACTTTGGCAGATTTGGTTTGGGTGGAGTTTTGAGCAGCCTGTCACAGTGTGGACAGCGCTGCGGTGGAGGTCGCGCGAAGAGGTCGAGGATGGCTTGCCTTATGGCTGGCATGCTGGGCTGCGGCGGGGGTCCTAAGACTCTTTTTTTTCCGACCCGCTGCGGCGAGACGGCGGGATTGAAGGAAGGCGTAGGCGATCATTGTCATCAAGGCGTGTCGGTGTAACCCGGTCCACGATCGCCCTTCAAAATGGTCGAGCCCAAGCTCTTCCTTCAGTTGCTGGTGCGCCTGCTCGCAGATCCATCGCGCTTTGACGCTGGCCGCGAGCGTTGTGAGCGAGACGTCGGCGGGTAGGTTGGAGATGTAATACTTCTGCTCGCCGGTCGATCTTCGCTCGCCTACGATCCAGACTTCGTCGCCAGGCATACGTTCGACACCCTTATCGAGCACGCGATGCTTGTGGCCGTCTGCAACACGAACCCGGCAAGCGGCGAAGAGGCAGGTCAGCGGACCTTTCGTGCCCCGACGCCAACTCACCTTGCGCCACTTTTGGCCGGCCAACACCTTCTCGGCCGAGACCGGCGAGACATCCGGAATGTGATGTTTGCGGGGCTTGCGGGCTTTATCCGTCGGGAAGACCATCGCGACATCAGTCGGGTAGACCTTCTGGCGCCCGGCCATGCCGACCGCCCACAAAAGACCCCGTTCGCTCAGGGCTTGGCGAAACGGCCCACTCGATCCGTATCCCGCGTCTGCAAGGACACAGCCAAAGCGAACGCCCGCGGCGACGACACGGTCGATCTCTTCAATCGCAATCTCCGGCTTGCTCAGAAAGGTTCGCCGCTCGATCGGCACTTGCGCGCGCGCCATTCGCTCGGGGTCACTCGTCCAGCTTTCGGGCAAGAACAGGCGAAGGCCCACCATCACAGGCACTTCCCCCGACGCCAGCGTGACGGAGACAAGGGACTGGCAGTTAGAGGTCTTGCCGAGCGAAGACGCGTATTGCGGCGCGACGCCTACCGAGTGGCGCCCCTTCTTCGGAAGCGCCGTGTCGTCGATCACCAGAAAGCCGGCCTCATCGCCAACCAGGCGATCCGCCTCCCTTAGGAGGACAGCCTCCAAAGGCGCGCTATCCCAAACTCCGGCGGCGACAAAGTGATGAAGCTGGTCATAGCCGACCTCTCCGCCCCGCGCCGCCATGGGTTGGATGCTCTTGCGATCCCCCGGACCGATCAGGCCCGCAATATATAGGGGGCACATCCGCCGCCGGGTCTTATGGCCCAGTGCACTCAAGAACGGCGTCAGCCACCGCTCAAGATCTCCTGTCCACTCCGTGTCCAAGGCCGCCCCTCCGCAAAGAAGGCTCCCTATGAATCACCGAAATCCTCAGAGGGGAATCCCCACCCCAGAACAATCTGCCAAAGTAGTGCTAGGAGAGCATCGTGAGAAGCGTGATCGGCCAGCTTATGCGACCCGGCGGCTTAGAGGTCGCGAGGCATTTTCGGAAGGCTCGTCAATTCTGGACAAAATTCTACAAGGATCATCGGAAAGACGACGCCGCTGCCCTCGCCGAAGCGCTCACCTACGCTCAGTCAAGCTATGAGTCCGCGGTCGGCGGTAGTCGATCGTCTGCCAAAGATACTATGGCCGTGACCTGTATCGGCGCACTATACGATCCTCAATATGGATGGGGACCGCGACGGCGTCGGTTTGCGGCCCGTCTGGCGAAAGCCTTCAACAAAAGCTCCGTTAGTCTAGAGATCAAATTCGGCGCGCTGGAGGCAGCCCGGATGTACAACCTCGGCGACGATGATGCGGAGCTTCGCGAGTACATGGGTAAATGGTTCAACGGTCGCTAAGCGCCACGCTGCGGAACCTTAGGACGGCGGAAGACTCCGCCCAACTCAAGGCGCTACGTGAAGCCGCACGGTCCGGCATGGCGGCGCTTGATCAGGGCGACTTCAAGGAATTCGCCGACTCAGAGGCGCTCGTCGCCTATTTGGGCGATCTGGCCGACCGCGTCGCTCGGCCGGATGACCGATAGCCCCGGCACCTGCTGAGCCGGGTTGCGCATTCAATACGGATGACCGGTTGACGTGGTGGCCATGGATGAAGCGAGCTTGATCGCCAGTCTGGTCGCCCTTCCGTTACCGCGAATTCATGCGGCGGAATGCATCCAACAGTAGCTCTTCTCGCCTCTTCCTATCAAAACAGCCCAAACACCGCTGTCCATGGAGATGGAGAAGACAACATGATTGAGGCCTTTATCGAACAGATCGTCCCGATCCTCGGGATACTCATGATCATCGCGATCGTGATCGGACCGCTCTGGATCCGAAGCTATTTCGCCGCCCGTGAACGGTCGCAGCTGCATGAGACGCTGCGGGTCGCTTACGAGAAGGGCCAGCCGGTGCCGCCCGAGTTGATCGAGAAGCTCACCGCCGCCACCCCGCGACAGAGCTACGGCGGCTCTTCGTCCTCCTCGGGGCCGGACGCCGACCTGAGGCGCGCGATCATCCTGATCGCCGTCGGCCTTGGCCTGGTCGGGTTGGGCGCGGGCCTGTTCTGGGGCTTCATGTACGTCAACCCGATCCCGGCCGGCATCATCGGCGGCTCGACGGCGGGGGCGGGGGCCATCCCCGGCTTCATCGGCCTGGCCTATCTGGTCCTGTGGATGTCCAGGCGCAGCGGGCCCAAGGCCTGAAATTGACCCCAAGACTGGCTTAAACCGGGCGACCGCTATGGCGGACTCCATGACAGCGCGCGCTTCGGCGCACGACCTTGAGCTTGTCGCCCTGGCGGCGACGGGCGGGCGTGCGGCGTTCGGCGAGCTGATCCGCAGGCACGGATCGGCCGTGCGCGGGCTGTTGCGCCGTCTGGGCGCCACGCCGGCCCTGGCCGACGACGTGGCGCAGGACGCCTTCCTGGCCGCCTTCGAGCAGATCAGCGACTTCCGCGGCGAGGGCACCTTCCAAGCTTGGGTCAAGCGGATCGCCGCCCGGCTCTACGTCAAGCGCTGGCGGCGCGACGCGCGCGGCCAGGCGGCGGCGATGCTGGCGGATGCCGAGCGGGAGACGGCGACAGGCGGGGAGGCGGAGAACGCCGCGCGCATCGATCTGGACGAGGCCTTGCGGGCGCTTTCAGACATCGAACGGCTGTGCGTCTGCCTCTGCTACGGCGGCGGCCTCTCCCATGGCGAGGCGGCGGAGGCCTTGAATACGCCACTTGGAACGGTCAAATCCCATGTCAAACGTGGTTTGGATAAACTCAGGCGCCGCCTGGCGCCAGGCCGCGAGTTCGATGCGGAGGAGGCCAGCGGCCATGGCTGATCTCATTTTTGAGCGCGAACTGAACCGGATGTTCGCCGAGGCGCCTGAACTCGGCGACTCCAACCTGTTCGCGCTGAAGGTCGACGAAACCCTGCAGCGCGGCTGGACGCTGCGCCGTATGCTGATCGGCGGGCTTGGCCTGGTCGGCGGCGTGGTCGGCGGGGCGCAGCTCTTGGGCGGCGGCCTGGTGGAGCGGCTGGGCGTGGCGACCTCGCAGTCGGGACGGCTGCTCACCGGCAAGTTGATCGACCTTGTCCAGGCGGGCGTCATGCCGCAGAGCTTGCCGCCGGACGTGGGGATGTTCTGGGTGGCCGGGATATTCGCGGTGGCGGCCATCGGTTTCGCGGTCACCCGCGTCATGAGAGAGTTTTAAGGCCCGTTGCATGTCCGCACAGCGTGAAGACCGGATCCGGCGGGTTTCCGCCCCCGACATCGCGGCCCGCAAAGGCCGCCAGCCCATTGTCTGCCTGACCGCCTATACAACGCCGACGGCGGAGATTCTGGACGCCCATTGCGACCTGCTGCTGGTCGGCGATTCGGTGGGCATGGTGCTGCACGGCCTGCCCAACACCGTCGGCGTCACCCTGGAGATGATGATCCTGCATGGCCAGGCGGTGATGCGCGGCTCCAACCGGGCCATGGTGGTGGTCGACATGCCCTTCGGCTCCTACGAGGCCGATCCCCGGGTCGCCCACGCCAATGCGGTGCGCATCATGAAGGAGACCGGCGCCCAAGCGGTGAAGGTCGAGTCCGGCCAGGACGTGCCGGAGACCATCGCCTATCTGGTCCGTCGCGGCATACCGGTGATGGGCCATGTGGGCCTGCGCCCGCAATCGGTGCTGGTCGAAGGTGCCTTCAAGGCCAAGGGCCGCAATCCCGCCGAGCGCGCGCGGGTGCTGGAGGAAGCCAGGGCCACGGCCGAGGCCGGGGCCTTCTGCATCGTCGTCGAGGGCGTGGCGGAATCGCTGGCCCGCGAGATCACCGAGGCGATCGATGCGCCAACCATCGGCATCGGCGGCTCGGCTGCCTGCGATGGCCAGATCCTGGTCACCGACGACATGCTGGGCCTGTTCGACTGGACGCCGAAGTTCGTGCGCCGCTATGCCGACCTGCGCGGCGAGATCGATCGGGCGGTCGCATCCTATGCCGAAGACGTCCGCGCGCGCCGCTTTCCGGGCGCGGCGGAGACCTATTTCACCAAGGCGGCGGAGTAGCGGCTAAAGGCTGCGTTGCGGCGGCGCTTTTGAGGCTATAGGTTCCCGGCCTCGCCTTCCCAGGCGCAGGCGCGGAGCCCCCATACGTGGTTGATATTTTCGAAGAGGTCGACGAGCAGCTTCGCTCAGACCGCTTAGCCGTGCTGGCGCGGCGATATCTGCCATGGATCGGCGGCATGCTGGCGATCGCGCTCGCCGTGGCGCTCGCCGTCTGGGGCTATAGCGCCTACCAGGAAAAGAACACCGAGGCGGCCTCGCAGGCCTATGCCGACGGGCTGGACAGGCTGGGTCAGGGCGACTTCGACGCGGCCTACGTCAAGTTCGGCCAGGCCGCCGACAAGGCCACGCCGGGCTATCAGGCGCTGGCGCTGATTCAGCAGGCCGGGGTGCGTATGGACCAGAAGCGCGCGCCTGAAGCGGTGGTGCTGTTCGACAAGGCCGCGGCCGCCACCTCCAATCCGGTGATCGCCGATTCCGCCCGCCTCAAATCCGCCTTCGCCTTGCTCGACACCGCGCCCTACGATCAGCTCGAGGCGCGCTTGAAACCCCTGACGGACTCCACCCGGCCGTTCCACGCCCTGGCGCGCGAAGCGCTGGGCATGGCCAAGCTGAACGCCGGACGCCCGAAGGACGCCTTGAGCGACTTCCAGGTGCTGACCCTGATGGCCGACGCGCCCCAGGACGTGCGCGAGCGCGCCCAGGCCGCCATCACCCTGATCAAGGCCGGCACGGCCACGGGCCTGCCCGCCACCGTAAAGGCGGCCATGGTCCTGCCGCCGCCGCCGCCTCAGCCCGCCGCCCCGCCAGCTGGCGCGGCCCCCGACCAGTCCACCCCCGCGGGAGCCGCCCAATGACGTCGAGACGCACGCTCGGTTTGATGACCATCCTGGCGCTGGCGCTCGGGGTCTCCGGTTGCATCCATCTGTCCAATCCGTTCAATCAGGCCAAGCCCGGCAAATATACCGGCACCGGCGAGCGAATTTCGGTGCTTGGCGCCGGCGATACGCTGACGGTCTCCGACGCGTTGAAAGGCCAGGACTTCTTCCTGCCCGATGCCCAGACGGTCACGGCGTGGCCGTTGGCGGGCGGCACGGCCGAACAGTCGATCGAGCACCCCAACGCCGGCAACGCCTTCACCGTCGCCTGGCGGCGCGGCTTCGGCCGCGGGTCGAACCGGGCCTTTCACGTGACCGCCCCGCCGGTGGCGGCGGATGGACGCATCTATGTGATGGACGGCGCCGCGGGCGTCGCGGCCTTCGATCTCGCCGACGGCCGCCAGGTCTGGCGCACGGACCTGTCCAACCGCGGCGGGCGTGAGCGGGAAGCCTTCGGTGGCGGCCTGGCCCTTGACGACGGCAAGCTCTACGTCACCTCCGGCTACCGGTTCGTGGCGGCGCTGAACGCCGCTACCGGCAAGGTGATCTGGCGCACCCCGACCGACGCGCCGGTGCACGCGGCGCCGACGGTGTCCGGGGGCCGCGTGCTCGCCGAGTCCACCGACG
>CALAEG010000404.1 GCA_937890965.1 uncultured Caulobacteraceae bacterium
GACCACCGAGATCTACACTCTTTCCCTACACGACGCTCTTCCGATCTCTTCGCCTATGCGCTGCGGGTGGCCGAGAACAGCCCCGAGGCGCTGCGCATGGCCAAGATCCAGATGAACAAGGCCCAGGACGCCCAGGGCTTCACCAACGCCGTCGAGGACAGCCTGGGCGACTACCAGGCCATGATGTACATGCCCGGCTCGACCATGCGGATGGAGGGCGAGCGGCGGCTGCTCACCGTCGACCTGGCGGTGAAGGGCAAGCGCGGCGAGCGCTTCGGCCTGACCCCGGTCACCAAAGAAAAGGCGAGCTAGACATGACCTTCCGCGCCATCCGGCTGTTCAAGACCGAGACCGGCCAGGAGACCCGCTTCCTCGACCTGACCGACGCCGACCTGATGGACGGCGATGTCGATGTCCGGGTCGAATATTCCACCGTCAACTTCAAGGACGGACTGGCGCTGACCGGCAGATCGCCGGTGGTGCGGGTCTGGCCGCTGACGCCGGGGATCGACTTCGCCGGCGTGGTCGAGACCTCGACCCATGCGGGGTTCAAGCCCGGCGACCGGGTGGTGCTGAACGGCTGGGGGGTCGGCGAGACCCATCACGGCGGCTATGCCCAGAAGGCGCGGGTCAAGGGCGACTGGCTGATCAAGCTGCCCGATGCGATATCGACTAGCCACGCCATGGCCATCGGCACCGCCGGCTATACCGCCATGCTCTGCGTCATGGCGCTGGAGCGCGAGGGCGTGACGCCCGACAAGGGCGACATCGTCGTCACCGGCGCGGCCGGCGGGGTGGGCAGCGTCGCCGTCGCGCTGCTGTCAAAGCTGGGCTACCGCGTCGTCGCCTCGACCGGGCGCAAGGCCGCGGAGAGCGACTATCTGACCGGCCTCGGCGCGGCCGAGATCATCGATCGGGCCGAGCTGTCCAGTCCCGGCCGCCCGCTGGGCCGCGAGCGCTGGGCCGGGGCGGTGGACGTGGTCGGCAGCCACACCCTGGCCAACGTGCTGGCGCAGACCCGCTACGGCGGCGTGGTGACAGCCTGCGGCCTGGCCCAGGGCCTCGACCTGCCTGGCTCGGTGGCGCCCTTCATCCTGCGCGGGATCACCCTGGCCGGCATCGATTCCGTCATGTGCCCGACGCCGCGGCGAACCGAAGCCTGGGCGCGGCTGGCCAGGGACCTCGATCTTGGCCTGCTCGATCAAATGACCGAACGCGCCGTGCTGGGCGACCTGCCGGCGCTGGCGACCTCGATCCTCGACGGCAAGGTGCGCGGCCGGGTGGTCGTGGACGTCAACGCCTAGGCGCCCTGACCTGCAAAGAGCCGAACAGCCTCTATCCGCTTGCGCGCGCGGCGATCCTGCCCGCCAACTCCTCGGGCAATGACAAGGAACCGCCGATGACCAAGGCCCTGTTGCTGACCGCCTGTTTCTTCCTGACCGCGACGGCGGCGCTGGCCGCGCCGCCGCCCGTGGTGCGCACCGGCGCGCCGACCGCCCCGATCGCCGCGACCGTCGAGGTCCCCGGCGGCTCGGATCTCATCTACCTGTCCGGCATGCTGCCGCCAGTGGCCGATCCGAGCGCGCCGCCCGGCACGCCGGCGGCCTATGGCGACACCACCACCCAGACGGTGAACCTGTTCAAGCACATGCAGGACGTACTGAAGGAAAAAGGCCTGACCCTCGGCGACGTGGTGATGATGCGCATCTACATGGTCGGCGATCCGGCCAAGGACGGCCACATGGACTTCGCCGGCATGATGGCCGGCTACAAGCAGTTCTTCGGCACGCCCGAGCAGCCCAACAAGCCGGCCCGCTCGACGGTGCAGGTGGCCGGCCTGGCCGCGCCTGGGCCGGCCATGGAGATCGAGGTCACGGTGGCCCGACCGCACCGATAGGCGTGTCCACAAGTTCGAGAGCGATCCTCCGATCCTTCTCCCCTCGCGGGAGGAGGTGCCCCCGCGCAGGCGGGGGCGGATGAGGGGCCGCGCGGCCATCGCGGAAGG